>CAIOXF010000354.1 GCA_903862155.1 uncultured cyanobacterium
AAGCAGCGCCGCGACTACCGCGCCGCCTACGACGCCCTCACGGCCGAACAGCTGCAGGCCAAGTTCGACGCCCTCAGCCCCGAAGAACAGGAGCGGCTGTTGCGCGAAACCGGCCAGCTCGACTGAAGCCTGCGGCATAGGCTCAGCGGCAGCGCAAAGCCAAGCCCCCGTGACCGCTGCCGTGACCGCCACCCCGATCCAGCAGCGCTTCGAGCAACTCCGCAGCCGGGGCCGCTGCGCCCTGATGCCCTTTTTGATGGCGGGGGATCCGGATCTGGGCGTTACCCGCAGTGCCCTGCTGGCCCTGCAGGCCAATGGCGCCGATCTGATCGAGCTCGGCATCCCCTACAGCGACCCGCTGGCCGATGGCCCCGTGATCCAGGCCGCCGCCAGCCGTGCCCTGGCCGCTGCCACCACGCCGGCCAAGGTGCTGGAGATGCTGGCTTCCCTCAAGGGTGAGCTCACCATTCCCGTGGTGCTGTTCACCTACAGCAACCCCCTGCTCAACCGGGGGATGGATCAGTTCTGCGCCGATGCGGCAGCAGCCGGTGCGGCCGGTCTGGTGGTGCCCGATCTGCCGCTGGAGGAGGGCGAAAAGCTCTCGGTGATCGCCGCCGGCCATGGCCTCGACCTGGTGCTGCTGGTGGCCCCCACCACCCCGGCCGAGCGCATGGCCCGCATCCATGCCGCCAGCCGCGGCTTCACCTATCTGGTGAGCGTCACCGGCGTGACCGGCGTGCGCACCAACCTGGAATCGCGGGTGGAGCCGCTGGTGCACCAACTCAAGGCCCAGGGCGGCACGCCGGTGGCCGTGGGCTTCGGCATTTCCGGCCCTGAACAGGCCCACCAGGTGAAGGGCTGGGGGGCCGACGGCGCCATCGTGGGCAGCGCCCTGGTGCGGGTGATGGCCGAGGCCCATGCCCAGCAGGGCGATGTGGCGGCTGCCGCCGGCCGCTTCTGCGCCGAGCTGCGCCAGGGCCTCGATCGCCCCTAACAGGGTCAGTTCAGGCGATCGCCGCTGCGCACCGCTGAAGGAGCACTCTCCCGGTTGGTGCCCGGGGCCCAGTGCTGCACGGTGAACTTGCCGCCCTGCTTTCCGGCGCCCACGATCACGGTGCGCCAGTCGCTGAGCCAGTCGATCACCACATTGCCGTTCTTGAGCTGCCAGCTGCCGCTGGGGATGGCATCAATGCTGTTGAACGCCTGGCCGTTGGAGAGCAGGGCAGCGGTGTAGGGCGGCTTCTCGGGCTGGGTGGGGGTGAGGCGATAGACGCCCACCACCTCGGCCTCAGCGCCGCTGAGTTTCACCGCCTTGGCGTAGTTCTCGGGCGGGGAGAGGCGGTCGCTGCCGGGCGCCCAGGAGTACTGCTGCGGGCCGGCGGGACCCACCAGCAGCCAGTCGCTCCAGCCGTCGGCGTAGTCGATGCGGAGGCCATTGCCCCACACCTGCCAGCGGCCCTGCTCAAACAGCTGGCCCGGCCGCAGGGGCACACCGCTACCGGCGGGCACCTCACCCACCTGGGGCATGGTTTTCGCACCCCAGGTGCTGATGGCGCGGCCGTCGCTGCTGAGCCGCACGTTGAAGAGGTTGTTGGCGCTGTCGCTCAGGGCCCATACCCCCAGGTAGCGGGCGGCGATGGCGCTGCTGGCTGGCTGCTGGGCCGCGGGCTCGGCCCGCAGGGCCGGGGCACAGGCGCCCCCGCCGGTAGCGAGCACCAGGGCCGCAAAGGCCGTGGTGGAAAGGGAACGCAGCGAAGCGGCCATGGGAGCAGCCCGAGTCACTGGCCCATGATGGCCGCCAACCACCGGCTCCACCGTGCAGTTTTCGGAAGCCTGCGAACGCAACAAGGGGCCGATCCTGGCGGTGCTGGAGCGCTGGCTGCCGCGGCCGGCCCGGGTGCTGGAGGTGGGCTCGGGCACCGGCCAGCACGCGGTGCACTTCACCCAGCAGCTCCACCAGGTGTGCTGGCAGCCCACCGACCTCCACGCCAACCTGCCGGCACTCCAGGAACGCATCAGCGGCGATGGCCAGGCCCACCTTGCCGAGGGCAGCCAACTGCTCGATGCCACGGCCCTGGATGTGTCGGTAGGGCCCTGGCCGGATGGCCCCGTCGATGCCGTGTTCAGCGCCAACACGGCGCACATCATGCCGGCACGTTCCGTGCCGGACCTGGTGGCGGGGGCGGCCCGGGTGTTGCGGCCCGTCGGGCTGCTGCTGCTCTACGGCCCCTTCAGCGAAGGGGGTGCGCACACCGCCGAGAGCAATGAGGCCTTCGACACCTACCTACGCGGGATCAATCCCGCCATGGGCATCCGCGATGCCCACTGGATCCATGAGCTGGCGGCAGCGCAACAGCTCGAACCGGTGGCCGATGTGGTGATGCCGGCCAACAACCGCACCCTGATCTTCCGGCGCGCCAGTTGAGATGCCCCACCACGCCGATCGCCCCACCAAGGTGTGCGCCGTCTGCGGCCGCCCCTTCCAGTGGCGCAAGAAATGGAAAGACGTGTGGGAGGAGGTGCGCTACTGCTCCGACCGCTGCCGCAAACGCCGCAATCCCTCCGCCAACCGCTCCAACCCGTCCGAGAGTTCCGGGCCGTCGAGCATGCCGTAGCTGAGCCGCAGCAGGGATGTGTGCGGCTCGCACGCGCCGGGCTCCTCAAACCCGAAGGCCCTGCCGCTCACCAAGGCCACCCGGTGCTCCAGCACCAGCCGCTCCATCAGCACATCACTGCTGAGCCCCAGCCCCTCGATCTGCAGCAAGCCGTAAAAGGCGCCGTCGGGCTCGGCCCACAACTGCACCGGTACCCCCTCGGCCTGCCAGCCGGCCACCGCCTCAAGCAACTGCTGGCGCCGGGGCCCCAGCGCCGCCACCCGATCACGCACCCAGGCCGGATCAGCGTTGAGAGCCGCCGCACCGGCGTGCTGGGTGAGGGCCGGCGGGCAGATCTGCACCGTGTCGAGCACCTTGGCCAGGGCCGGCCGCAACGGCTCCGGCACGGCGGCGTAGCCGATGCGCCAGCCCGCCATGCCGTAGCCCTTGGAGAGCGAATACAGCGAGATCGTGTGAGCCGCACTGCCGCTCGCGGCGCCGGGGCTCCGGTGCGGCACCCGGCCGTGCACGAACACGTCGTAGGCCTCATCGCTGATGTGAAACAGGCCGCGCTCGGCGCACAGGCGATTGATCGCCGTGAGCAGCTCGGGCGGAGTCACCACGCCGCTGGGGTTGTTGGGCGACACGGTCACGATGGCGCGGGTGCGCGGGGTGATCGCCGCCGCCAAACGCTCGGGATCAGGGATCGGCCCCGCTGCCACGGGCACGGCGACGCCGCCCGCCAGCTGCACCGCCATCACGTGATTGAAGTAGTAGGGCAGCGGCAGGATCACCTCGCTGCCCGGATCGCAGATCGCCTGGGCAATGGCCTGGAAGGCCATGTTGCTGCCGGTGGTGATCAGCAGCGCGCTGCCATCTAAATCGAGTCCATTCACCGCCTGCAGCTTGCGGCGGGCCGCCTCCAGCAGCACAGGCTCGCCCCAGGTGGGGCCGTAGCGATCGAGGGCCGGGCCGCCCTGGGCCAGCACCTCGCGCACCGCAGCAGCCACTGCCGGCGGCGGCCCCCAGCCCACCATCCCCTGCGCCAGCGACAGCGTGCCCTGCGTGCGCCGCACCAGATCGCCCACCACCGGAATCACCGGCTCCAACACGGCATCGATGCAGCGGGCAGGGCGGGGCACCATGGGGAAGCGAAAGGCGCTGTCTCCCCACCCTGCATCACGCATGCTGTTCGCCCTGCTGGCCCAGGCCCCTCCGCTGCCCAGCGGGCAGTTCTTTCTCAACGGTGCACCGATCAACAGCGTCACGATCGAGCGGATCAGCTGGTACGGCGACTGCCCGGGGGAGGAAACCCGCTCGCTCTCTCCCGTGACGTTCCTGGGTAGTTCTGTACAGCCAGCGCCCTACCAACGGGTGTTGATCACCAATGCAACAACGGGAGGCTTCACCGACCGCGAATACGACGAACGGCGCCCCCAATCCCAGAGCTTCGTGGTGTCGCTTGGGCAGGGTCAGCACGGGAGCTTTCTCTCGCTCGCCCCGGGGCTCAACACCTTTTCCTGGACCGTGAGCAACCGGGTGGAGAAGCAGCAGCTCGGCACTGGCACCGCCGAGCTCAGCGTGGACGTGATCCAGAGCCAACGGGCGCGCGGCTACAAATCGATCAAGGAAGACACCTACTGCCTGGGCGAGCGCTCCAAATCCGCACGCACCAACCTCGATCAATGCCCCGACGGCTACTACACCCTGGAGCGCATCGGGATGTGTCCCAACGGCAGCACCAAAACCCTCTCGCTGCAAACCCTCAGGCGCGGCGGTGGCAACCAACCCTTCCAGCCGTGGTGAAAGGTCTGGATAACAGCAGCTCCACCCCTGGGCTGGCGGATGCAGGGTGCTGAAATCAGGCAGCGCTGATCCTGCTGCCATGAAATTCGTGCTCTGGGGCACCTACTGCGAGAACGCCCTCGAGAAGCGCACCCCCTACCGGGAAGAGCACCTGGCCGGGCTGCAGCAGCTCAAAGACCAGGGCATCCTCGTGACCCTCGGCCCCACCGAAGGCAGCACCCACGTGTTCGGCATCTACGAAGCCAACAGCAAGGAGCAAGTGGAGAGCCTCGTGAAAAACGATGTGTACTGGCGCAACGGCATCTGGACCGCCGTTGAGGTGTATCCCTGGATCCAGGCGTTCTGAGGGCCAGCTCCGGAACCCCTCAACCCTTCGGCCAACCCGCCTCGGCCTGCTGCCAGACCCACAGCCCCACAGCCGCAGGGCCGCCCTCACCAAGGGCTTCGGCGTAGCCGCTCATTTGGCCGATGCCGCCGGC
>CAIOXF010000355.1 GCA_903862155.1 uncultured cyanobacterium
AACAGGGTCACAGACCGGCCCACCCATTGCCACAACAGAGATCTGAGGGAGGCGAGCCGTCAGCCCCGGCTACGCCGGGGCTGATCCTCCCGAGTTACACCACTTGCTGGGACTCCGCTAGCGAGCTGTTCACGCGAGGCAAGAAGACCACTGACAAAGAGGAGGGGCAGGCCAAGGAGGCAGAGCTGTTCCAACAGATCGGTCGTCTCCAGATGGAACTGGAGTGGCTCAAAAAAAAGTCTCAGCTGCTCTGAAGCCCGTGAACTGCGGAAACTGGTCGATCATGACCACCCTGAGCTCAGCATCAGTCGCCAGTGTGCGCTGCTTGGCCTGCCTCGATCCACCCTGTACTACCGCTCCATTCCCGAGCGGGAGTCGACGCTGGCGATCATGGCCAAGATCGATGCCCTTTACCTGGAGGATCCCTGCAGCGGCAGCCGTCGGGTGGTTGACTACCTGGCACGAGAAGGGATCCCAATCAGTCGTGACCGAGTGCGAAACCTCATGCGCCGCATGGGATTGCGGGCGATCTACCAGAAGCCTCGCACCACGGTTCCAGGTGATCCTTCCAAACGCTTTCCCTGTCTGGTGGATGTCAGGTCGATCACAACAGTGGATCAGGTATGGGCTACCGATATCACTTATATCCCACTCCAGAAGGGCTTTCTTTATCTGGTGGCTGTCATGGATCTTTATTCTAGGCATGTGCTCAGCTGGAAGCTCTCCAACAGCCTTGACACAGAGTTTTGCCTGGAAGCGCTGGAGATGGCCCTTGCGGGTGGACGTAAGCCCGAGGTCTTCCATTCAGACCAAGGCTGTCAGTTCACCGCTGTCGATTTTGTGGCCAGGCTGCAAGCACAGGAGGTACAGATCAGTTGGTCTGGGAGAAAACGCTGCTACGACAACATTCTGGTCGAGAGGCTGTGGAGGACCCTTAAGTACGAAGAGGTCTACCTACGGGCTTACTGCGACGGCTGGGAGGCTGAAGTCTGCCTGGCACGGACCCTGTGGAGGTATTGCCATGTAAGGCCCCACAGCTCCCTGGGGGGAAGAACTCCCCATGAGGTCTACAATCAGAAAGAACCTTGTTCCGCCCGCCCTGGGCTAACGATGTCAAGGGCCGAAGCTGTCCAGTAAAAGGCACCCACCTCAGACCAATCTGATCAGATCGATAGAGCAGTGTGGATGCGTCTTGGCACGCCATGGAGGTACACCCGATATCGCAAAGGATATGGCAAAGATGATCATGTCGTGGCTGGTCAGCTGACGTCTGTAGATCAGGAGCGTCTTGTCAAGCGATTTGGGGAGAGGGCGTCTGTCTGAGGCTACGCTTCATGATCTGCTGGGTAATCTCCAGGCGATGTTCGCTGGGTAGAGGCCTTACCAACACAGCCATTCACCTGAACCGTACCCTTCAATGTCTCGAATCAATGGCTCGAAGCCAGATCAAGCCTTTTGGTCTTTGCACTACCTTCCTCTTTGCAGGAGTGGAGCTCGTCTTTTGATGACCATTGCTTCAAGAACATTCACCCAGCATCCCAGATGATGAAAGCCAGTCCACGACTGATCGCGGCCAATCTGGATGACGCCCAACAACGGGACGCGATTCGGGAGATGACTCGTGACTACTTCAACTGGATGAATGGGGAGATCAAGCGAGCCATTGGCCTGACGATCAGCGACATCACCGGTATGGATCAGAACGCTTATCTCACCGGCATGCTCGAGACGCTGTGTGCCACGCGTCCACCCGAGAGTGTGTTTCATCTGGTTGAACTTGAGGGGGAGTGGGCCGGCATGGGCGGGCTCCGGCGACTGGAAGATGGTTCAGCCGAAATCGTGCGGGTCTACACACGGCCTGCCTGCCGCGGCTGCGGCATCGGCAGATGGGCTTTAGCGGAGTCCCAGCAAGTGGTGTAACTCGGGAGGATCAGCCCCGGCGTAGCCGGGGCTGACGGCTCGCCTCCCTCAGATCTCTGTTGTGGCAATGGGTGGGCCGGTCTGTGACCCTGTTCGGAGCACTACCACCAAACCGAACACAGACCATGACCCTCACCCATAGTGGCGCCTCCGAGCTGAGCCAGCTCATGGAGGGCACCACCGCTGGCGCCCTGATCCCTGAGATCGTGCGCCGGGGGTTCCAGGACCTGCTGGAAGCCGAGGTGTCCGCCCTCACTGGCGCCCAGCTCCACGAACGCTGCCCCGATCAGCGCTCCACCCATCGCAACGGCTACCGCGAGCGGGTGCTCACCACCCAGGTCGGCGACCTCACCCTCGCCATCCCCAAGCTGCGCCAGGGCAGCTTCTTCCCCAACTGGCTCGAGCCACGCCGGCGGGTCGACAAGGCCCTCTACGCCGTCGTCATGGAGGCCTACACCGGCGGCATCTCCACCCGCAAGGTCGATGCCCTGGTGGAGGCGCTGGGCGGGGCGAGCGGCATCTCCAAATCGGAGGTGAGCCGCATCTGCCAGGGGCTGGACGAGCAGGTCAAGGCCTTCCTGGGTCGGCCACTCGACCACGCCCGCTTCCCGTACGTCTACCTGGATGCCACCTACCTCCATGGCCGTCTGGGCCGCAACATGCAGGTCTGCTCCCGAGCCGTGGTGGTGGCGATCGGCATCAATGCCCTCGGCTACCGCGAGGTGCTCGGCATCGCCGTGGGCGACAGTGAGGCCGAGGGCTTCTGGCGTCAATTCCTGGGCAGCCTCAAGGAGCGAGGCCTGGACGGCACACGCCTGGTGATCTCAGACGCCCACCTGGGTCTGACCGCAGCGATCAAGCGGATGTTCCAGGGCTGCTCCTGGCAGCGCTGCCGGGTGCACTTCCTGCGCAACCTGCTGAGCCATGTGCCGAAAGCCGGCCAGGACATGGTGGCGGCGGCGATGAAGGCGGTGTTCGTGATCCAGGCCCCCGATCAGGTGCGCGCCCACTGGCAGCGGGTCACCGAGATGCTGCGCAAGCAGTTCCCCACTGCTGCGCCGATCATGGAGGCCGCGCGGGATGACGTGCTGGCGTTCCTGCACTTTCCGCAAGAGCACTGGCGCAAGGTCTGGAGCACCAACCCGCTCGAGCGGCTCAACAAGGAGATCAAACGTCGCACCAACGTCGTCGGCATCTTCCCCAACGACGCCGCCATCACCCGCCTGGTTGGCAGTCAGCTGCTGGAGCAGCAGGAGGAATGGCAGCTGGAGCGCCGCCGCTTCTTCTCTGAAGCAAGCATGGCCAAGATCCCTGAGCCTGAGGAGGCGATCGTGATCACCCATGGAGATCCCTCCGATCAGGCGGCAACAACGACCAGCTGAACCGCGGCGGCCCCTGCCTCGATCGACACGAATCCCCTTGATCGCTGGGTTGCACATTCAGCGGTCAGGGTTCATAGTGGATATCTGGAGCTGAGCAATCAGCCTCCAGGCAGTCATCCCCTGACTGCTCCTGTTCACCCTCCGGAAAGGGTCACAGGACCTCCTGAGTTACACCACTTCAAGGGGCGCAACC
>CAIOXF010000356.1 GCA_903862155.1 uncultured cyanobacterium
ATGCCAGATCGGCCGCATGGAGCCAGGGGCCGAGGCTGAGCCGCAGCCCACTGGCTGCTTCCGCGTCCGGATAGCCCAGGGCCAGCAGCACCGGGCTGGCACTGGAGCCGCTGCTGCTGCAGGCCGAGCCGCTGCTTGCAGCCAGGCCAATGGAGGCCAGCTCGCGCACCAGCGCCCGACCCGGCAGCGGCTGGCCGGCCTCACCGCGCACCAACAAGCTGAGGTGATGGGGGAGCCGCTGGTGGGGATGGCGGCGGGGATCTGGGCCGCTGAGCTCTACCCCCGGCAGGGCCAGCACAGCCTCGAGCAACCCATCGCGAAGTGAAGCGATGGGATCGGTGCCTCCAGCCTCCTCAAGTCGGTCGGTGGTCAGCTGAAGCGCCGCCGCGAAACCAGCCATGAGCGGCACGGGCTCGGTGCCGCTGCGCAGCCCCCCCTCCTGGCCGCCGCCGCCGATCTGGGGGGCGAGCGGCACACCGGGGGCCACCAGCAGCAGGCCCACACCGCGGGGCCCCTGCAGTTTGTGGGCCGCGCCGCTGAGCAAATCCACCGGCAATTGATCGAAGGCGATGGGCTGGTGCCCCAGCACCTGCACCGCATCCACATGCAGGGTGACGCCGGCAGCACGGCAGAGCGCACCGGCCGCCGCGATCGGCTGCACCGCCCCTACCTCGCTCTGGCCCCAGATCAACGACACCAATCGGGTGGGCGGAGCCAGGAGCGCCGCCAGGGCCTCCAGATCCAGCAGCCCCTCCTGGTCCACCGGTGCCAACGCCACGGTCCAGCCCTGGGCCTGGAGCTGGCGCGCTGCCGCCAGGGTGGCGGGATGCTCCACAGCGGAAATCACAAGCCGCGGGTTTGGGCCGGCGTTTATGGCGGCCGCTGCCCCCAGCAGCGCCAGATGGATCGATTCGCTGCCGCCGGAGGTGAACACCACCTGGCCGCGCTGGCAGCCGAGCAGTTCGCCCACCTGCAGGCGCGAACGCTCAAGCTGCTCGGCAGCGATCAGCCCCGGGCCATGGAGGCTCGAGGGATTGGCCCACGCCCGGGCCTGAACCTCGGCCATCGCCGCCAGCACCTCCCCCGCAGGGGGGCTGGTGGCACAGGCATCGAGGTAGAGGCCGGGCCCCTCCAAGGTCAGGAGGCGGTGTCGCGCTTGAAGCGGGCCCGGGTGCGCGTTTCGAGGGAGTTGGCGGCCAGGGCCACCAGGTCGTCGAGGGAGCTGCTGTTGATCAGCTCCAGGGCACGGGCACGGGCGGCGGCACTGGGACAGTCGTCGGGCCGCTGACAGCCGTTCACGCAGGCCACGGAGCAGTCGATGCCGGCGGTCGCGGCCGGAGATGACTCAGCGGCAGCGGACGGGGTAGATGCAGCAGGACGTGCGGGCGCCAGCTCCTCCACCGACTCCATCACCGCCACCGACGTCATGGTGTTGGGTCCCTCACCCCAGAGCTCCGGCGTCACCACGCCGTCGAACACCGCTTCAGCGGGACCGGTCATGAACAGGTGATTGGAGGCGGCGTCCCAGTCGATCTCGAGCGGGCCACCGGGCAGATCCAGCCGGGCGCGGCGCTCGGCAATGCCCAGGCGATGGCACACCACCAACGTGGCGCAGGCGCCGGTGCCGCAGGCCAGGGTGGGGCCCGCGCCCCGCTCCCACACCCGCATCACCAGGTGGGTGGGGCTGAGCGCCTCCACGAAATGCACATTGGTTTTGGCCGGGAAGGTGGGATGCACCTCCAGGGCTGCGCCGTAGAGCTCCAGATCCACGGCCTCCACCTCTGGCACCGGGATCACCACGTGGGGATTGCCCATGCCGGCAGCGCCTACGGAGAAGGATTTGCCAGCGGACTCGATCGTGCCCTGGGGAATGCCGGCCTCGCCCAACTCCAGCGTGGTGGGCACGGCAGCCGGCTCCAGGAACGGCTCGCCCATATCCACGCGGATGGTGCCATCGGGCTGGAGCTCCGGCACGATCCGACCCGCCAGGGTTTCGATCTGCCAGGTGCGACCGGGGGCATCGCCATCGCTATCGGCCAGGAACCGGGCCAGGCAGCGGATGCCGTTGCCGCACATCTCCGGCTCGGTGCCGTCGGCGTTGAAGATGCGCATCCGCAGCTCACCTCCCTCCCGGGGCGGCAAGGCCAGGATCACGCCATCACCGCCCACGCCGAAGCGGCGATCACACAGCCGCTGCACCCGGTCGGGGGTGAGATCGAAGCAGAACTCTGGGTCGGGCGCATCCCGGCCGTCGAGCATCAAAAAATCGTTGCCCAGGCCCTGATACTTGCTGAACTGGAGCACGATGGTGGCGAGGGCGGCATGCCCCTGATCCTATGGACGAGCTCCGATGCAGAGCTTCTTCGAGCGGCGCTCCACCACGCTCGACACCACCCAGCCCGGCATCCGCCATATCCAGGCCCTGATCCGCAACCGCACGCCGGTGAGCGTGGTGGTGCATGGCAACACGGAGCTCGAAGGCACGATCCAGTGGCAAGACATGTCGTATCTGGCCATCGGCCAAGAGGGCCGGCCGGTGACGCTTGTGAACCGGGGCGCGGTGATCACGCTGCGGGCCCTGGGCTGATTCAGGCGTCCCACTGGGGTGTGGCACCATCCACGAACCGGATCCAGGCCTGACGTGAGCGAAGCCAGCCGCTACCAACCCCAGGCCATCGAGAGCCGCTGGCAGCAGGCCTGGGAGGAGGCCGGCCTGAACGCCACGCCCGAGGCGGAGGGTGCCGACACCTTCTATGCCCTGTCGATGTTCCCCTATCCCTCGGGGAACCTGCACATGGGCCATGTGCGCAACTACGTGATCACTGATGTGGTGGCGCGGGTGCAGCGGATGCGCGGCAAACAGGTGCTGCATCCGATGGGCTGGGATGCCTTTGGGCTGCCGGCGGAGAACGCGGCGATCGAGCGCGGTGTGGATCCTGGCGCCTGGACCGACCGCAACATCGCCTCGATGCGCGAGCAGCTCAAGCAGCTGGGCCTCTCGATCGACTGGGACAGGGAGGTGGCCACCTGCCACAGCGATTACTACCGCTGGACCCAGTGGCTGTTCCTGCAGTTTCTCGACGCGGGGCTGGCGTATCAGAAAGACGCCACCGTGAACTGGGATCCGGTGGATCAGACCGTGCTCGCCAACGAGCAGGTGGACAGCGAGGGACGTTCCTGGCGCTCTGGCGCCCTGGTGGAGAAGCGCAAGCTGCGCCAGTGGTTCCTGAAGATCACGGCCTACGCCGACCAGCTGCTCGACGACCTCCCCAAGCTGGAGGGATGGCCGGAGCGGGTGCGCACCATGCAGGCCAACTGGATCGGCCGCAGTACGGGCGCCGAACTCACCTTTGATGTGGTGGACGCCGAGGGCGCCGCCACCGGTGAGCGCATCACCGTGTTCACCACCCGCCCCGACACGATCTATGGCGCCAGCTACGTGGTGCTGGCTCCCGAGCATCCGCTGGTGGGCACGCTTACGGCCGAATCCGAGGGCATCCATGTGGAGGCGTTCTGTGATCTGGTGTCGCGCCAGAGCGAGCAGGAGCGCACCGCGGAAGACAAGCCGAAGCGCGGCGTGCCGATCGGTGCGCAGGTGCGCAACCCCGCCAACGGCGAACTGATCCCTCTCTGGATCGCCGACTACGTGCTGGCCGAGTACGGCACCGGTGCGGTGATGGGCGTGCCCGCCCACGACCAGCGCGACTTCCTCTTCGCCCGCCAGTACGAGCTGCCGGTGAAGCAGGTGATCATTCCCGAGGGCAGCGATGAGCACGCCTTCGAGGGCGGCGCCTGGACCGAAGCCGGTGTGCTGATCCACTCCGGCCCCTTCGATGGCATGGCCAGCACCGAGGCCAAGGCGGCGATCACCGCTGCAGCCGAGGACCAGGGCTGGGGCAAGGGCCGGGTGCAGTTCCGTCTGCGCGACTGGCTGATCTCCCGCCAGCGCTACTGGGGTTGCCCAATTCCGGTGATCCACTGCGACAGCTGCGGCGTGGTGCCGGTGCCAAACGACCAGCTGCCGGTGCAGCTGCCGCGGGATGTGGCCTTCAGCGCCAAAGGCGGTTCGCCCCTGGCCCAGCTGGAGAGCTGGGTGCAGGTGGACTGCCCCTGCTGCGGCAAGCCCGCCCGCCGGGAAACCGACACCATGGACACGTTCATGTGCTCCAGCTGGTATTTCCTGCGCTACAGCGATCCCAAGAACACCGAGCTGCCGTTCACTCCGAAGGCAGTGAATCGCTGGCTGCCGGTGAATCAATACGTGGGCGGGATCGAGCACGCGATCCTGCACCTGCTCTATTCCCGGTTCTTCACCAAGGTGCTGCGCGATCGGGGCCTGCTGGGCTTCGATGAACCCTTCAGCCGCCTGCTCACGCAAGGCATGGTGCAGGGCATCACCTACAAGAATCCCAAAACTGGCAAGTACATCGCCCCGGGCGATGTCGCCGATCCCACCGATCCCCGCGACCCGATCACGGGCGACGTGCTCGACACCTTCTACGAAAAGATGTCGAAGTCGAAGTACAACGGTGTGGATCCGGCTGTAGTGATCGACAACTACGGCGCTGACACGGCGCGGATGTTCATCCTCTTCAAGGCCCCGCCAGAGAAGGATCTGGAATGGGATGACGCCGATGTGGAAGGCCAGTTCCGCTTCCTGCAGCGCATCTGGCGCCTGGTGGATGGAGCACTGCATCGGGGGCTCTGCCTGGCCGGAGCGCCGGTGGCCATCGACACCGCCAATCTGACTCCGGCCGAAAAGGAACTGCGCCGCGCTGTGCACACCGCGATCACCGAGATCAGCGACGACCTCGATGGCGAGTATCAGTTCAATACGGCCGTGTCGGAGCTGATGAAGCTCAGCAATGCCATGGGTGATCACCTGGAGAGCAGCGGCGAGGCCGTGGCCACCGAAGCCCTGCGCACCCTGCTGATCCTGCTGGCGCCGTTCGCGCCCCACCTCGCCGAGGAGCTCTGGCTGAAACTGGGTGGCCGCAGTGAGGCGGACCCGCTGGCCGGCGGCAGCGTGCATCGCCAGAGCTGGCCGATGGCCGACGCCACGGCGCTGGTGCGCGACACCATCCCGCTGGTGATCCAGATCAAGGGGAAGGTGCGCGGCAACCTGGAAGTACCGGCCGATGCCGACAAGGCCACCCTCCAGAAGCTCGCCCTGGAGAGCGACGTGGCCGCCAAGTGGCTCGAAGGCAAGGCCCCGAGCCGCGTGATCGTGGTGCCCGGCAAGCTGGTGAATCTGGTTCCCTGATCGCCTGTGCTGGGCAGCTGGCAGTTCTGGGCTGGGCTGGCGGCCGCATTTGCCGCCCTCACCGCCGTGCTGGCCAAGCTCGGTGTGGCCGGGATCGACGCGAACCTCGCCACCCTGCTGCGCACGGCCGTGGTGCTCGTATCCCTGGCCCTGTTGTTGCTGGGAACCGGCCAGTTGGACTGGGGCCAACTGAAGGGGTTGCCGAGGGCAAGCCTTGTAGCCCTCGTGCTCTCGGGCCTGGCCACCGGGGCCTCCTGGCTCTGCTACTTCCGGGCCCTGGAACTGGGCCCGGTGAGCCGGGTGGCCCCGATTGACAAGCTCAGCGTGGTGCTGGTGGCCATCGCTGGCGCCCTTCTGCTGGGTGAAGAGCTCACGATCAGGGCCTGGCTGGGCGTGGCCCTGATCGGGTTGGGCGGCGTGCTCGTCGCTCTTTAGATCAGGCCTTGGCCACCCTCAGGCTGGCGGGATCCCCCCAATGGCCCTCGGCGCGATAACCCCGGGGATTGGCGCAGAGATGGCGCAGGATCCAGAACACGGGTTCCGGCGAGGGCAGCTCGAGCTGCTTCTGCAGGTCCGCCAGGCTTCGGGTTTGCCCATCAGCAAGCACCCCCTCCAGCCGCTGCTGCAGATCCAGGATTCCGGCGGCGGCCTTCTTACCGGCCTCCACGCCAGGCTGGTGATAGGCGTTGAGGTTCACCAGTTCGCCATAGAAACCCACCGCCCGTTCGAATAGGGCAATCAGGGCACCCAGGGTGCGCGCATTGAGCTGGCGCAGGGTGATCGAAAGGCTTTGGCGCCCGCTCTCCATCAGGGCTGTGCGCGTGCCCTGCAGGAAACCGTCGAGGAAATCTGCGGGATTTTCACCGTGCACCGCAGGCACGTCGATCGGATCTTCGAGTACTTCGATGAAGGTCACGAAGAAGTTGTCCACCCCATCCCGCAATTGCTGCACGTAGGCGTGCTGGTCGGTGGATCCCTTGTTGCCGTACACGGCGATGCCCTGATGCACCAGCTGGCCATTGCGATCGAGGGCTTTCCCCAGGCTCTCCATCACCAGCTGCTGCAGGTAGCGACTGAAGACTTCGAGCCGGTCGCGGTAGGGGAGCACCACCATGTCGCGCTTGCCCTTGCCATCCCCGGCGCAATGCCAGGCAGCAGCCAGCAAGGCGGCCGGATTGGTTTCCAGCCCATCCCGGCGCGTGCAGGCATCCATGGCCGCCGCCCCCTCCAGGAAGCTGCGGATGTCGGCGCCCACCAGCACCGCCGGCAAAAGGCCCACCGCACTGGTAACGCTGGTGCGGCCGCCTACCCAATCGAACATGTCGAAGCGGGAGAGCCAGCCCTCGGCCTCCGCCGTTAAGTCGAGCTTGCTGCCCACCATGGTGACGGCCACGGCCTGACGGGCCCAGCTGCAGCCATGGGCCTCCACGGCACGGCGGGCCTGGAGCATGCCCAGGTGAGGTTCCGGCGTGCCGCCGGACTTGCTCACCACGATCACCAGGGTGGTGCGGATCCGATCCCCCAGGGCCGCCAGGGTGCGGCTGATCCCATCGGGATCCACGTTGTCGAAGAAGTGGAACGGCAGACCCTTTCCGGGCTCCTGAAGGGCCCGCACCATCAGCAGCGGGCCGAGGCCGGATCCGCCGATGCCCACCCAGAGCACATCGGTGAAGCGATGGCCAGCGGCGGTGGTGAGCGAGCCGGCCAGCACCTCGCGGCCGAAGGTCTCGATCCGGTCGATTTCGGAGCTCACGTGGGCGCCCACGGCAGGATCAGGGGCTAGGGCCGGATTGCGCAGCCAGTAGTGACCCACCTGGCGCTGCTCATCGGGGTTGGCGATGGCGCCAGCTTCCAGGGCCGCCATCGCCTGGAACGCCTCGGCAAAACGAGGGCGAAGGTCTTCGAGTTGCTGGCCCGAGATGGCCATGCGGCTGAGGTCGAGCCAGGCACCCAGGTCGTCGTCAAACCAGAGCAGCTGCTGGAAGCGCTGCCACTGGCTGGCGGGATCGTGGGCATCGAGGGCCGGCAGGTCCGCGGTGGAGAGAGCGGCTGCGGTGGGCTCGGCCATGGGTGATGGGGTTCTGGGTTGAACCTAATGGGATCTTCGCAACACGAGGTGTCGACAGGCACGGACAAAGGAGTGGCTGGGGGCCGGGTGATGGGGAGATCCGCACCGTTCTGGCCAGACGAATACGAAGAAGTCCTTAAAGTTGAGCCACATTTGGTAGGGCAGTCGCCCAAACAACCTCGTTGAGCGGCACTCCCACCACCCGCACCAGCTCCCCAGGGATGC
>CAIOXF010000357.1 GCA_903862155.1 uncultured cyanobacterium
CCATCGGCCTCGGGCCAGGGTTCCCCCTGGGCCCCAGAGGCCGGCAACACCAGGGCACTGTGGATCTGCTGGGGCCGATGCACGCTCACCCCGGCGCTCACATAACCGGCAAGCACATCGGGCCCGCGGCCCTGCCACTGGCGGGTAAAGAAGCCATGCTCAAACGCCTGCAGCAGGTCGGCCTGCAGGTAGTAACCGCCGTAGCAGCCCACCCAGGTCCAACCCTCGAGGGTGTTGAACACAGCGTCCGGGCGATCAAAGGGGGGATCGACGGCCTCGGCCATGGTCGTATGAGTCAGGCGTCGGGAAGATCCCGCAGCATCCAGAAACCAGCGAAGCGGGCATCGTCTTCGCTGGCCTGCACGGCGATGAACTGCAGGCCGCCGCTGCGCTCCCGGGCTTCAGCAAAGGCCTTGGCCGCCGCCTCGGCCTCGTCGGCCGGCAGGGTGGAAAGCAACCACCGGTCTTCCAGCCCAGCCTCCAGCACCAGCTGGCGGCCGTCCACCTCCAGGCGCACCGGCTCCAGGCCCGCCAGCCAGCCGGCGATGGCCAGGGAGCGGGTCTCGCTGAACAGCCGAATCCCCGGCACGGGCGCCTCGGGATCAAGGGCGTCGCCAGCCGGCAGGGGCACCAGGCCGTTGAAGCCGCTCTCCCACTCGGAGGCGGAGGCCAGGGCGCCCAGGGGCAGGGTGGCCCAGGCCCAGCGCTCACCCCGCGCCGCCTCCGGCAGGGGCACAGGCACGGGACGGATCGGATTGGGCGGCGGCGCCAGAGGGCCCGCCATGTAGCCCTCCTCCTGCGGGTAGACCTCCCGCTCGCGCTCCTGCAGCCACTCCACCAGCGCATAGGTGCGGCGGCTCGGCACCAGTTCAAGGCCCAGCCCCTCGGCGGCCCGCTGCACCATTGTGCGCATCGAGGCCCGCCAGCAGCGCAGCCGCCGCGGCGCCCCAAAACCCTGGTCGCTCGCCTGGGCCAGAGCGGCTTCCAGGGCCTCGCGCAGCCAGATCGAGTTCACGCTGCTGGCCGGGCATGTCACCACCTGGCGGAACCCAGGCGCCTCCACCCCTGGGGTGGGGGTGGAGCAGATCAGCAGCTCCCAGCGCTTCTTGCCGTCGGGTTCGAGGATTGGGCGGGAGTAGTAGTCAAGTTCCCAGTCGAGGCTGAGGGGCTCGCTCATCCGGCGGCCTGCTCCTGCTGGCGCAGCACCGAGCGAGCCCGGTTGGCCCGATCGGCGGCCTCGGCCATCACCTTCTCCTTCTCGATCAGCAGTTCACCGGGCTGGCCCTCCAGCAGGGCGGTGTTGAGGGCGATGCGGCCACGGCCGGGATCCAGCTCGGTGATCAGGGCCTTCACCCGATCGCCCTGGTCGAACACCTCGCGCAGGTCGCGCATCTGGCCGCCGGTCACGCAGCTGTGGTGCAGCAGGCCGCTGATGCCGCCCAGATCCACGAAGAAGCCATAGGGCTTCACCGAGGCCACCACGCCCTCCACCAGGGCACCCACCTCAAGCTCGGCGAAGCGGGCCGCCGTGGCGGCCTTCTTCTCGGAGAGCACCAGCTTGCGGGTTTCCGCATTCACCTCCAGGAAGGTGACACCCAGGGTTTTGCCCACCAGGGCTTCGTGGTTCTCGCCCTCCTGCAGCTGGGAGCGGGGGATGAAGCCGCGCAGGCCCTCCAGATCGCAGGTGACGCCGCCGCGGTTGAAGCCGTTCACCTTCACCTGGATCACCTTGCCCTCCTTCTCCAGGGCGCGCACCTTCTCCCAGCTCTGGCGCAGGGCCAGGGCGCGGGCGCTGATGGTCACCATCCCGTCGGCGTTCTGCTCGCGGGTCACCAGCACCTCCACCTCCAGGCCCTTGGGGAAGCGCTCCTTGAGGTTGGTGATCACGCCAAGGCCGCACTCCTTCTTGGGCATGAAGCCCGGCGCCTTGCCGCCGATATCCACATACACGCCATCGCTCTCCATGCCAATCACCGTGCCCTTCACCACCTCGCCGGTGGTGCCCACGAAGTCCTGCTCCTCCAGGGCCGCCAGGAAGGCGTCGGCGTCGAAATCGAAGTCGTCCACCGTGCGGGGGGCCACCCGAGGCTGGGAAGTCGGGGCGCTGCTGGTACCGCCGCCACCGCCGCCACTGCGCTTCTGGCGGCTGGTGTCGGGGCCGAGCAAGTCGGCCATGGTGAGGCCCTCCATGGCCCCCATGTCGAACAGGTCGTCGTCGCTGCGGGCGGGGGTACGGGCCGGAGCTGGGGCCGTTGGAGCTGCCGCGGCAGCGGGGGCCACGGGAGCCACCACCTCGGGGGCGGCTGGGGCTTCCGGCTCGTCTTTCTTGATCATCAACACCTGGGGCGGCTTGCGCACCGGTGCCGGGGCCTTCGGCCGTGGGGAGGCAGGGGGCATGGGCCGAGGCGAGGCGGCACCGCCCGAGGAGGAGGCCGGAGCAGGTGGCTGCTGGTTGCCGGGACCGGCCATCGACACTGATCGAGCAGGGATCTCACACTGTAAGGACGTGAACCCTCAGGCTTTGCCCTCCCCCACCCAACGCCGGCTTGAGCTGCTGCCGGCCCCCCAGGCAACTGCGGTGGCCAGTGAAAAGGGCAGCACGGTGGTGTGGCCCTTCGGGGCGGTGGAGCAGCACGGCCCCCACCTGCCCCTGGGCACCGATGCCCTCTTCGCCGAGCGGGTGCTGGATGCGGTGCTCCAGGAACTGCCGGTAGAGGCACCGATCCTGCGGCTGCCGCTTCAGGCCATCGGGTTTTCTCCTGAGCACCGCAGCTTTGCCGGCACCCTCACCCTGCCGGCCGAGCTGGTGCTGCAACTGGTGCTGGAGGTGGGCCGGGGCCTGGCCCAGGCGGGTTTCCAGCGTCTGGTGCTGTTCAACGGCCACGGCGGCCAGATCGGCCTGTTGCAGGTGGCGGCCCGCCAACTACGCGATGCCTGCCCTGACCTGGCGGTGCTGCCATGCTTCCTCTGGAGCGGGCCGGAGGGGGTGTGGGATTCGATCCCAGAACCGGAGCGGAGCCAGGGACTCCATGCCGGTCTGGCCGAAACCAGCCTGATGCTTCAGCTCGCGCCCGAGCTGGTGGGACCCGAGCGGCCAGTGGATGGCCAGGCCGGCCCCGCCATCCCCGAGGGCTGGAGCCTGGAGGGAGCAGCCCCCTGCGCCTGGCTCACCAGCGATGTGAGTGGCAGCGGTGTGATCGGCGATGCCCGCGGTGCCTCGCCCGAGCTGGGGCAGCACCTGTTCAAGGCCCTGGTGGCGGGCTGGCGGCGCCGTTTTGAGAGCCTGCTGGCCAGCGACTGGCCGGGGCCCCATTCCCATTGATGGTGGTTACAGTCAAGCCAATTCGATGCACTTTGGGGACGTCATGGTGACCCTTGCCAACCCCGCTGAGGTTCAAAGCAGCGCCCCCGATGGCCTGCCCGACTTCACCAGCGTGGCCTACAAGGACGCCTACAGCCGCATCAACGCCATCGTGATCGAGGGCGAGCAGGAAGCCCACGACAACTACGTGGCGATCGGCACCCTCATCCCCGAGCAGGCCGAGGAGCTCACCAAGCTGGCCCGCATGGAGCTCAAGCACATGAAGGGCTTCACCGCCTGTGCGAACAACCTGGGCGTGACGGCTGACATGCCCTTCGCCAAGGAGTTCTTCTCACCGCTGCACGGCAACTTCCAGGAGGCCCTGGCCGAAGGCAAGGTGGCCACCTGCCTGCTGATCCAGGCGATCCTGATCGAAGCCTTCGCCATCTCGGCTTACCACATCTATATCCCTGTCGCTGATCCCTTCGCCCGCAAGATCACCGAGGGCGTAGTGAAGGACGAATACACCCATCTGAACTACGGCCAGGAGTGGCTCAAGGCCAACCTCGAGAGCATCCGCGAGGAATTCGAGCAGGCCAACCGCGAGAACCTCCCGCTGGTGCGCAAGATGCTCGATCAGGTGGCCGGCGATGCCGCCGTCCTGGCCATGGACAAGGAAGATCTGATGGCTGATTTCCTGAGCTCCTATCAAGAGGCCCTGATGGAAATCGGCTTCACCAGCCGCGAAATCGCCAAGCTGGCCGCCGCAGCCCTGGTGGGCTAGTGGGAGGATGTAGCGTCCGCGACATCTCCATAGACAGCGCATGTTTGGCCTGATCGGTCACTCCACCAGCTTTGAGGAGGCCAGGATCAAGGCCAAGTCGCTCGGTTTCGACGACTACGCCGAGGGCGATCTCGACATGTGGTGCGCTGCGCCTCCCCAGTTGGTGGAGACGGTGAGTGTCACCAGCCCCACGGGCAAAACCATCCAGGGCGCCTACATCGATTCGGTGTTTGTGCCCGAAATGCTGCGCCGGTTCAAAACGGCCAAGCGCAAGGTGCTCAAGGCCATGGAACTGGCCCAGAAGCGCGACATCGACATCACTGCCCTGGGCGGATTCACCTCGATCATTTTCGAGGACATGAATCTGCTGCGGGAAGAGCGGGTGAGCGCGGTGGAGCTGGAGTGGAAGCGCTTCACCACTGGCAACACCCACACCGCCTGGGTGATCTGCCAGCAGGTGGTGACCAACGCACCGGCTCTAGGCATCGATCTGGCCAAGGCCAAGGTGGCCGTGGTAGGAGCCACCGGCGACATCGGCAGTGCCGTGTGCCGCTGGCTGCAGCGCCAAGGCGTGGGGGAGCTGTTGCTCGTGGCCCGGCGGCCCCAGCCCCTGGTGGAGCTGCAGCAGAACCTGGGCGAGGGGCGCATCCTCGGCCTGGAGGAAGCCCTGCCTGAAGCCGATGTGGTGGTGTGGGTGGCCAGCCTCCCCCAGGGGCTGCAAATCGACACCTCAACCCTCAAGCGCCCCTGCCTGATGATCGACGGTGGGTATCCGAAGAACCTCGACACCAAGGCCTCTGCCCCTGGGGTGCACGTGCTCAAGGGCGGCATCGTGGAGTTCTGGCAAGACATCGGCTGGCAAATGATGGAAGTGGCCGAGATGGCCAAACCCCAGTGCCAGATGTTTGCTTGCTTCGCTGAAGCGATCCTGCTGGATTTCGAAGAGATTCATACCAACTTCAGCTGGGGCCGCAACAACATCACCCTGGCCACCATGGACCAGATCGGCGTAGCTTCCCGCCGCCATGGCTTCCAGGCCCTGGCCCTCGAGCCACTCGCCAGCCGCGAAGCCGTTCTCACGGCCTGAACTGTTCAGGGCCCCACCCCGCGCCCTGGCTTCCTCTCCTTTCCGATTCCGTCCCCTCACCGTCCACCCATGGCTCGCCGCGCCCTGTTGGAGTTCGAGAAGCCCTTGGTGGAGCTCGAGGAGCAGATTGAGCAGATCCGCCAGCTCGCCCGCGACTCGGAAGTAGACGTAAGCCAGCAGCTTCTGCAGCTGGAAACCCTGGCCACCCGCCGCCGCAAGGAGATCTTCGACGCGCTCACCCCGGCCCAGAAGATCCAGGTGGCGCGCCATCCCCAGCGCCCCAGCACCCTGGACTACATCCAGGTGATCACCGATGAGTTCATGGAGCTGCACGGCGATCGCCGCGGCTCCGACGACCAGGCCCTGGTGGGTGGCGTGGGCCGGATTGGCCAGCAGGGTGTGGTGCTCCTCGGGCACCAGAAGGGCCGCGACACCAAGGAGAACGTGGCCCGCAACTTCGGCATGGCCTCCCCCGGCGGCTACCGCAAGGCCATGCGCCTGATGGAGCACGCCGACCGCTTCCGCCTGCCGATCATCAGCTTCATCGACACCCCCGGTGCCTACGCCGGCGTGCTGGCTGAGGAGCAGGGCCAGGGCGAGGCCATTGCCGTGAACCTGCGCGAAATGTTCCGGCTGCGGGTGCCGATCGTTGCCACCGTGATCGGCGAAGGGGGGTCGGGAGGAGCGCTCGGCATCGGCGTGGCCGACCGGCTGCTCATGTTCGAGCACAGCGTGTACACCGTGGCGAGCCCGGAAGCCTGCGCCTCGATCCTCTGGCGGGATGCGGCCAAGGCGCCCGTGGCCGCCGAAGCGCTCAAAATCACCGGCCCCGACCTGCTCAAGCTAGGCATCGTGGACCGCGTGCTTGAGGAGCCCTCCGGCGGCAACCACTGGGCCCCACTCCAGGCCGCCGAAACCCTCAAGGCCGCCCTGATCGGCGCCATCAGTGAACTGGGCCAACTGGATGAGCGCCAGCTGCTGGATCAGCGCTACGCCAAGTTCCGCCGCATGGGGCGGTTCCTGGAAAGCGGGGCCGCAGATCCGTCGCTCAGTTCTTAAGGTTTGATTCGGGATTAGGGAAAGCTGCCCAGACGACCCCTGAACCCTGCGTTGTTTCCTCCATTCCGCCGCTTGGCCTCTGTTTTGATCACGGGTGCATCGCGGGGCATCGGCGCCGCGGCGGCCAAGGCCTTCGCCCAAGCTGGCTACGGGCTGATGCTGGTGGCCCGCCCATCGGATGCGTTCAGCACCCTGGTGGCTGAATTGCGCCAGGGGGGTGGAATCGTGCATGCCATCGAGGCTGACCTCACCGAGTCCGCCGCCGTGGAGCCTGCGATCAGCTCCCTGTTGAACCAAGGCGGCACCCCCGCCGTGGTCATCAACAACGCCGGTGCCGCCTACACCGGCCCCCTGGCCTCCATGCCCCTGGAGCGCTGGCAGTGGTTGCTTCAGCTCAACCTGACGGCCGTGTTCCAGGTGTGTCAGGCGGTGGTGCCCGCCCTGCGCCAGCAGGGCAAGGGTTTGATCGTGAATGTGAGCAGCCACGCAGCCCATAACGCCTTCCCCAACTGGGGGGCCTACTGCGTGAGCAAAGCGGCCCTGCGTTCCTTCAGCCGCTGCCTGGCGGAAGAAGAGCGGACCCACGGAATTCGCGTGTCCACACTCACCCTGGGTGCGGTAAATACGCCCCTTTGGGACAGTGAAACTGTCAACAGCTCCTTTGATCGCCGTGCCATGCTGAGCGCCGATCAAGCAGCTGAAGCTCTGCTTTTTCTGGCACGACAGCCAGACCATCAGGTCGTCGAAGATCTCACCCTCATGCCGGCTGCCGGCGCGCTCTGAGCACCCATGACATCCACACTCTCCTCCAGCGTCGCCTCCCTGGGCGCCACCCCTGAGCCCAGCCTGACGCCCGTGAGCCTGCGGGTGCGCCAGCGCCTTCAGGAGGCTGGAGTATCGTTCCTCGCCAACGACAACATTGCCGAGCACCTCGCAGAAGGCGAACTGGAGCAGCTCGAGATCGAGGTGGCTGGCAAGGTGCGCGAGCTGCTGCGCAGCCTGGTGATCGATATTGATAACGACCACAACACTGAGGAAACAGCCGAGCGCGTGGCTCGCATGTACCTCCATGAAGTGTTCAAGGGCCGCTATCACCATCAGCCCAAGATTGCCAGCTTCCCCAATGTGAAGAAGCTGGATGAGATCTACACGGTGGGGCCGATTTCAGTGCGTTCCGCCTGCTCCCACCACCTAGTTCCTATTTTGGGGAACTGTTGGATCGGCATCAAGCCCGGTGAGCGGGTGATCGGCCTGTCGAAGTTCTCCCGGGTGGCCGATTGGGTGTTCTCACGCCCCCACATCCAGGAAGAGGCCGTGATGATCCTGGCCGATGAAATCGAACGCCTCTGTGAACCGCAGGGCCTGGCCATTCTGGTGAAGGCCCAGCACTACTGCATGAAGTGGCGCGGCGTAAAGGAGCCCCAAACCAGCATGGTGAATTCGGTAGTGCGCGGCGATTTCCGTCACGACCCCAGCCTCAAGGCCGAGTTTTTTGAACTGGTCAAACAGCAGGAGTCCCTGCTGACCACCTGAGCCCCTCAGGGCTGGGCAGCCTGCACCGGGCCCACGGGCTTGGAGGCTTGGCGCTGGCTGCCGCCGTTGGCCGCAGGTACGGCCACCACCACCATCACCTGGGCCTGCACATCCACCGGCTGGAGCCGATAAGTGCTGCCGGTGGTGTTGGTGATCAGCACCCAGCTACCGCTGCCGGGGGTGCGGCGATACCAGTGAAAGGCTGAAGGCGGCAGGCCCGCCAGGGCATCGGCGTTGAGGGTGGCCGTGAGCAGCTGGCCTTCAGCCGCCTGACCCGCCAGCACCAGCTGCTGCAGACCATTGATCTGCTGCTGAACGGCACTCTCCAGCTGCAGGTCGGTGGAGATCTCCTGGCGCATCGCCCGGATCTGGGTCTGGGGGTCGGCGCTGATGCCGGGCACGCACTGGAGCTGGCCATCGTCGGTGAGCTGGCAGCCCACCAGATCCTGGCTGCGGGCGGCCAGGGGCAGAGCCAGGGCGCTCGCCGCAACAGCGGCCAGGGCAAGGCGACGACGGTACACGCGGCGCTGGTGCGAAGGCATCGGAGATCTCGGGCCACCGGCGGGCCGGCCCCGACTCTTGCTCAAGCCCGGGCGTTCGGCCAAGCCCGCACGGCCTGCACCAGCGCTTCCACCGCCGCCAGATCCTTATCGGCCGGAGCGCGCTCCACCCCACTGGATGCATCCAGCCCGGTGGGCCGCAGGGCCTGCTGCACCACCGGAATCCGATCGGCCCGGATACCGCCAGCCAACCACCAGGGCAGGGCGGGGTGGAAGTTACCGAGCCACTCCAGGGGAATGCGATGGCCCGTGCCGCCCAGCTGATCGGGCACCCAGGCATCGAGCAGCAGGGCGTCCACCACACCGCTGAACCCATGGGCCTGGTCGAGATCTTCAGGCTGGCGGATGCGCAGCGCCTTCCATAGCTCCAACCCGGGCAACTGCTCCCGCAACTGCCGGCAGCGCTCCGGGGTTTCAGCCCCATGGAGCTGCAGCACGGTGTGGCCCTGGGCCAAAGAGAGATCGGCCAGCTCCCCATCGCTGGGATCGGCCACCACCAGCACCCGCCGGCAGCTCGGGGCCACCGCCGCAATCGCGGCGAACAGGGCGGGGCGCTCGGCCACCGGCACCCAGCGCGGCGACGCCTCCACGCCGATCACGCCGATCGCATCCACGCCCAGCCGCGCCACCGCCTGGGCCTGATCCAGGGCCCTCAGCCCGCAGATCTTGAGCAGGGGCGCCATGGGGCCAAGGCCAGAAGCTGCGGGCGTTTCTAGGATTGGCTCTTGCAATGGTGTCCCGTGGGCGAGGGCTGGCAACTTCTGTCGATCCGGGGAATTCCCCTGCGGATCCATCCGAGCTGGTTCATCATCCTGCTGCTGGCCACCGCGGCCTTCCAGCAGC
>CAIOXF010000358.1 GCA_903862155.1 uncultured cyanobacterium
AGAGCGGCGCGGCGCAGGTAGGCATCGTCGTGGGCGGCCTGGCGACCCACCGGCGTGTTGATCACGAACTGGATGCGGCCGGAGCGGATCGCGTCTTCAATGTTGGGCCGGCCCTCATGCACCTTGAGGATGCTCTCCACGCTCAGACCCGCCTGGCGCAGCACCGCCGAGGTGCCCTCGGTGGCGATCAGGGAGAAGCCCAGCCCGGCGAGCCGCTGGGCCACCGGCACCAGGGCCTGCTTGTCGCGGTCGTGGGTGGAGAGGAACACGCAGCCACTGGTGGGCAAGGCTTCGCCCGCCGCTAGCTCGGCCTTGGCATAGGCGTAGCCAAAGCTGGTGGCCGTGCCCATCACCTCACCGGTGGAGCGCATCTCGGGGCCCAGCACGGTGTCGGAGCCGGGGAAGCGCTTGAACGGCAGCACCGCCTCCTTCACCGCCTGGAGGGGCGGCTGGGGCTCGGAGGTGATGCCCAGCTCCGCCAGCTCGCGGCCGGCCATCAGCTGGCTGGCGATCTTGGCCAGGGGAACGCCGGTGGCCTTGGCCACGAACGGCACCGTGCGCGAGGCCCGGGGATTGGCCTCGATGATGAACACCGTTTCGGTGCCATCCGCAGCAAGCTGCACGGCGAACTGCAGGTTGATCAGGCCGCGCACCTGCAGCGCCAGGGCCAGGTCGCGAGTCCACTGGCGAATGGTGGTCAGCGCTCCCTCACCCAGGCTCACCGCCGGCAGGCAGCAGGCCGAATCGCCGGAGTGGATGCCGGCCGGCTCGATGTGCTCCATCAGGCCGCCGATCACCACGTTGCCGGCAACATCACACAGCGCGTCTACATCCACCTCGGTGGCGTTTTCCAGGTACTGATCGATCAGCACAGGGTGGTCGGGCTCCACATTCACCGCCTCATTCATGTAGCGGTTGAGCTCGGTCTCATCGAACACCACTTCCATGGCCCGGCCGCCCAGCACATAGCTGGGGCGCACCACCACGGGGTAGCCCACCCGGGCGGCCACGGCGCGGGCCTCCTCCTCGCTGCGGGCTAGGCCATTGCGGGGCTGGCGGATCTCCAGGCGCCGCAGGATCGCCTCGAACTGCTCGCGGTCTTCTGCGGTGTCGATCGACTCAGGCGAGGTGCCCCAGATGCGGGTGCCGGTGGCCTGGCCCTCGGGGCTGGCTAGCCAGCGCAGCAGCGGAATGGCGAGCTTCAGCGGCGTCTGGCCGCCGAACTGCACAATCACCCCTTCAGGCTTTTCGGCCTCAATGATGTTGAGCACGTCTTCGAGGGTGAGCGGCTCGAAGTAGAGGCGATCGGATGTGTCGTAGTCGGTCGACACCGTTTCAGGGTTGCTGTTCACCATCACCGTGGCGAAGCCTGCGTCCCGCAGCGAGAAGGAGGCGTGGCAGCAGCAGTAGTCGAACTCGATCCCCTGGCCAATGCGATTGGGGCCGCCGCCCAGGATCATCACCTTGCGGCGCGATTCGGGCTGCACCTCGTTTTCGGGGGGCACCCGCTCCAACTCACCTCTGGCGTTCAAACGCTCCAGCGGCCGCTCGTAGGTGGCGTAGTGATACGGGGTTCGCGAGGCGAACTCAGCGGCGCAGGTGTCCACGGTCTTGAACACCGCGTTCACCCCCAAGCGTTGGCGATGGCGTCGCACGGCCAGCTCATCGCTGCCGGTGGCCCAGGCGATCTGACGGTCGGAGAAGCCCAGCTGCTTGAGCGCCAGCAGCCCTTCAGCCCCCAGCTGAGGCAGGGCCTTGCCCCGCAGCAGGCGCCCTTCGGCCTCCACGATCCGCCGCAACTTGGCCAGGAACCAGGGATCGATCGCGCTCAACCGGTGAATCTCGGCGTCGCTGCGGCCGGCCACCATTGCCGCACGCACAGCGAAGATCCGATCCGGCGTGGGAGTGCGCAGGGCCCGATCCAGCTCCGTGGCAGCCAGCTGGGGATCAGGTCGATCGCAGCCCCAGCCGGCATGGCCCGTTTCCAGGGAACGCAGCGCCTTCTGAAACGACTCTTCGAAACTGCGGCCGATGGCCATGGCCTCACCCACTGATTTCATCGAGGTGGTGAGCACTGCCGGGCTGCTCTGGAATTTCTCGAAGGCGAAGCGCGGAATCTTCGTAACCACGTAATCAATCGTGGGCTCGAAGCAAGCCGGCGTGGCGCCGGTGATGTCGTTGACGATCTCGTCGAGGGTGTAGCCCACCGCCAGGCGGGCAGCGATCTTGGCGATCGGGAAGCCGGTGGCCTTGGAGGCCAGGGCCGAACTGCGGCTGACCCGGGGATTCATCTCGATCACGATCACATCGCCATTGGCGGGGTTGATCGCGAACTGGATGTTGCTGCCGCCGGTGTCCACGCCGATCTCGCGGATGATCGCGATCGACTGGTCGCGCAGGCGCTGGTACTCGCGGTCGGTGAGGGTTTGGGCGGGGGCCACGGTGATCGAGTCACCGGTGTGCACCCCCATCGGGTCGAGGTTCTCGATCGAGCACACGATCACCACGTTGTCGGCGGAGTCGCGCATCACCTCCAGCTCGAACTCCTTCCAGCCGAGCAGCGACTGCTCGATCAGGATCTGGCTCACCGGGCTGGCCTCCAGGCCGCTTTTGCAGATCGCCCGGAATTCCTCGGGGTTGTAGGCAATGCCCCCGCCGCTACCGCCCAGGGTGAACGCGGGCCGGATGATGCGCGGGTAGCTGCCGATGGCATCGCCCACCGCCTCGGCTTCTTCGATCGTGTTGGCGATGCCCGAGGGGCACACCATCACGCCGATGCGCTCCATCGCCTCCTTGAACAGGAGCCGGTCTTCTGCCTTATTGATGGCCTCCAGATTGGCGCCGATCAGCTCCACCCCGTGCCTCTCCAGGGTGCCGTTCTCCGCCAGGGCCACCGCCAGGTTGAGGGCGGTCTGGCCGCCCATGGTGGGCAGCAGGGCGTCGGGCTTCTCGATCTCGATCACCCGCGTCACCACCTCGGGAGTGAGCGGCTCGATGTAGGTGCGATCCGCCATGTCGGGATCGGTCATGATCGAGGCCGGATTGCTATTCACCAGCACCACCTCGAAACCCTCGGCCCGCAGCGCCTTGCAGGCCTGGGTGCCGGAGTAATCGAATTCACAGGCCTGGCCGATCACGATTGGCCCCGAACCCAGCAGCAGGATGCGACGCAGATCCGTGCGACGGGGCATGGGCGGGGGCGGCAGGCCAAACCTGCCTAGCCTCTCACGCGTAGCCCCAACCCACCGTTCAGAAGCAAGCTGGCAACGGGATTGGCCTCGCTAACCTGACTCAAGCTTTGGTGAGCGATTCCACGCAATGAGCGAACTCCAGCGCCTCAAGGGGCTGCTGCCCCCGGAAATGCAGAGCTGGGTTTTCGTGGAAGCCGCCGCCTCCGTGGAGCCACCGCTGATCACGATCGAGGAGATCGGCCGCGACGAGGTGGAAATCCAGGTGGATCTCGAGAAGTGGGATGCGCTGGCGATCGACCACCGCAACCTGCTCTTCTGGCACGAGGTGGGTCGCATCCAGAACGATGCGATCCCCCGCGATGGCTGGGAGATGGCGGCCCTGGCCATCGGCCTGGGCGGCGCCATCGGTGAGCTGTGGGTGCAGGACGGCCTGCTGCTGGTGATGGCCCTGGGTCTCTCGGGCTTCGCGGGCTACCGCCTGTATCTGAAGAACAACTCCGAGAAGCGCCTGCGCGATGCCATCGAGGCCGATGAGCGCGCCATCGATCTGGCCTGCCGCTTCGGCTACACCCTGCCGAATGCCTACAAGAGCCTTGGGGGGGCCCTGAAGGAGCTGGTGGAACAAACCCGCAAAAAGAAAAAGCGCAGCTTCTACGAAGACCGGCTGGAGGCGCTGCGCAAGAGTGCAGGCAAGGCCCGTGCCGAAATGGCGCAGCAGCAGGGGTCCCGTCAATCCGTCACCAGCGAGAACGTCTATGGCTGAAGTGGCCGGCACCACCACCCGCGATCAGGCCACCGAGGCCTTGGCGCGCATGGCCGCCGAAGCCTGTGATGACCGCAAGGCCGTGGACATCCGCCTGATCCGGGTGGATGAGGTGAGCTCCCTGGCCGACTGGTTCGTGATCTGCAGCGGTCTCTCCGACGTGCAGGTGCGCGCCATCGCCCGCTCGGTGGAAGACACCCTCGAGGAGGAAACCGGGCGGCTTCCCCTGCGCCGCGAAGGCCAGAGCGAGGGCCGCTGGGTGCTGCTCGACTACGGCGAAGTGATTGTGCATGTGCTGCTGCCCGAGGAACGCAGCTATTACGACCTGGAATCGTTCTGGGGCCACGGCGAACAGATCCGCTATCTAGGCTCCGGCCAAGCCGAACCGTTCTGAACTGTGAGTGCCGTTGCCTGCCCGGTACCTCCCGAGCAACGGCCCCTTCAGGAATACGAGCAGCTCAAGCAGTCGTGGTTCTTCGTGTGGCCCTCGGAGAACCTGGCGGGACTGCTCAAACCTCTCGCCATTAGTTGGCTGATCGTGCTGCCGATCACGGTGGTGGTGGCCAGCGGCAGCTGGGTGCTGCGCCACGACCCCGCCCGCATGGTGGTGTCGGGGATGGTGGCGGCCATTGCCCTACCGGTGCTGCTGCTGGTACGCCAGTGGCTGGGCTGGAGCTACGTACACAAACGGCTGGTGAGTGAGCGGGTGGAATACGAAGAGTCGGGCTGGTACGACGGCCAGGTCTGGGAGAAGCCCCTCGCTTGGCGCCAGCAGGATCTACTCGTGGCCACTCACCAGGTGCGGCCCGTGCTGGAGCGCCTCCAGCAGGGCATTGGCCTGGCTGCCACCCTCATGCTGCTCGGGGCAAGCCTCTGTCAGGCTCTGTAGAGCTGGCCTTTCGCGCTGCATGACCCTGTCCTCCAGCTTCGGCAGTTCCACCCGGGCCGGAGCCCCGGCGCTTGAGGTGCGGCTGCTGAGGGACGGGATCGTGGAGTCGCGCCATCGCGCGCATGCGGTGGTGTGTGACAGCCGCGGCCGGGTACTGATGAAGGCCGGCGATCCCCAGCAACTGAGCTTCATCCGCTCGGCCCTCAAGCCGTTCCAGGCCACGGTGTTTGTGGCCAGCGGCACCGCCGACCAGATGGACTGCGGCGATCGGGGCCTGGCGATCGCCTGCGCCTCCCATGCCGGCACCCCGGCCCACGCCCGGGAGGCCTTCCGGCTGCTGTGGGGGGCCGAGATTGAGGCCGAACAGCTCCAGTGCCCGGTACCCAACGGCAGCACCAGCCCGCTGGAGCACAACTGCTCAGGCAAGCACGCCGCGTTTCTGGCCACCTGCCGCCGCCTGGGCTGGAGCACCGAGAGCTACCTGCAGCCGGAGCATCCGCTGCAGCAGGAGATCCTCAAGCGGGTGGCTGAGCTGCTGGGCCTGCCAGCCGAGGAAGTGCTGGTGGCCCGCGACGACTGCGGCGCCCCCACTCTCCAGCTACAGCTGGCCCAGATGGCCCTGCTGTTTGCCCACCTTGGGGCAGGCGCCCAGCCTGATCTGGAGCGCCTCAGCCGCGCCATGCTCGCCCACCCCGACCTGGTGGCCGGCGAGGGGCGCTTCGACACCGAACTGATGCGCCGCGGCCTGGGCCAGGTGCTCAGCAAGGGCGGCGCTGAAGGCATCCAGTGCCTGAGCCGGGTGGGCGAAGGGATGGGCGTGGCGATCAAGGTGGAAGACGGCTCCTCCCGCGCCAAGCACGCGGTAGCTCTACAGCTGATGGAGCAGCTCGACTGGCTCACCCCCGGCACCCTGGAAGAGCTGCGCAGCCAGTTCATGGCGCCCGCCTCCCACCTGCGCCTGGAGGTTCTGGGGGAGCTCAGGTAGCGGAGAACACCGATCTGTTATGGTTAAGAGGTCGCCGCGGGGTAGAGCAGTCTGGTAGCTCGTCGGGCTCATAACCCGAAGGTCGGTGGTTCAAATCCGCCCCCCGCCACCAACTCCCAAAACCCCGGTAGGGCTCCTGCCGGGGTTTTTGTTTGTCTGTTCATCTGAACCGTCCCCCCTCAGCCCATGTCATCCGCTGTTGCCCCGTTGCCCGAGGGTTTCAGCCCCGATGCCGTGGTGGTGGGCTCCGGCGCCACCGGTGGCGTGGCCGCCATGGTGCTGGCTGAAGCCGGCTTGAAGGTGCTGGTGCTCGAGGCCGGGCCCCAGCTGGAGGCCCGCCAGGCCCTGGGCTCCGAGCCCCTCAACAGCCTGCGGCGGGTGGCGAATCTGGCCAGTGGCAAGCACAACCGCCAGCGCCATCACCCCGGCTACTGGAAGCAAAACCCTGAGCTGTTCGCCGACGAGCGGCTCAACCCCTATTCCACCCCGGCCGATGCGCCGTTTCTGTGGACCCGTGGCCGTCAGGTGGGCGGCAAAAGCCTCACCTGGGGTGGCATCACCCTGCGCCTCTCAGACCACGAGTTCAAGGCAGGTAGCCGGGATGGGCTGAGCCCCGACTGGCCGATCAGCCACGCCGATCTGGCCCCCTACTACGGGCAGCTGGAGCGGCTGTTCGGGGTGCAGGGGAGCCGCGATGGCCTGGAGCAGCTGCCGGATGGGGAGCTCGAGCCGCCGCTGCCGTTCACCCCCGGAGAGGAGCAGCTGCAGCGGGCGATCGGCCGGGAGCTGGGCCTTCCCCTGATCCATTCCCGCGGGTTTTCGCTGCACCGCGGCAACGGCTGGCCCCGCCACAGCAGCTGCGGCGTCACCCTGGCCCGGGCCCTGGCCACCGGCCGGGTGGTGGTGCGCACCGGAGCGGTGGTGAGCCACATGGAGCTCAGCGCCAGCGGCGATCGCGCCGAGGCGGTGGTGTTTGTGGATGCGGCCAACCGCAGCCGCCAGCGGGTGGCAGCGCCCCTGGTGGTGCTCTGCGCCTCCACCCTGGAGACCGGGCGGATCCTGCTGCACTCCCAGGCCCAGGGGGCAGCGTTGGACGACTCCGGCTGCCTGGGGCGCCATCTGATGGATCACGTGTCGACGGCACGGTTCTTCTCGATGCCCGGCGCTCCGGTAGCCGCCCCCAGCGAGCTCTCCGGTGCCGGCAGCTGCTTCATCCCCAACACCGTGAACCTGGGCGAGGCCTCGATCGAGCCCGAGGGCCCGGCGGACTTTGCCCGGGGCTACGGCATCTGGACCGCCCTGCAGCGCTTTGATCCGCCGCGGCCGCTGCAGCGCCGGCCCGATGAGGCGGTGGGCTTCCTGATCGCCCACGGCGAGGTGCTGCCCCACGCCGACAACCAACTGAGCCTCGATGGCTCTCAGTGCGATGGCTGGGGGCTCCCGGTGCCCCACATCGCCATGCGCTGGCGGGGCAACGAGGAACGGATGGTGGCCCACATGCACCGGCGCATGGCAGCGGTGTGCGAGGCCGCCGGAGCCACGATCCGCCCGATTGAGGATCTTTTCGTGCTGCCGCTGCTGGAGCCCCTGGTGAAAACCAGCCTGGCGGTGAGCCCGGGAGCCCCGCCGCCGGGCTACTACATCCACGAGCTAGGGGGAGCGCGCATGGCCGCCAGCGCCGATGGGGGCGTGGTGGATCCCCTCAACCGCTGCTGGCGGGCGCCCAATGTGCTGGTGGTGGACGGGGCCTGCTGGCCGAGTGCGGGCTGGCAGAGCCCCACCCTCACTGAGATGGCGATCACCTGGCGGGCCTGCGAGGCAGCCGTGTCGGGAATGGCTCACGCAGGGGCCCATCCGGTGTGAATGGCTACGGAGTGCCCTGGCGGTGCTCCGCACAATGAGCGGGCGACCTTTACGGGTCGGGCAAGGGAGAACAGGGGCGGGGGTTGGCACCTCCGCTCTTTTTTTCACCCCAGCGCTCAGGGCTGGGCGAAGAACCTGTCGAGGTAGTGCTCGGTCACGCAGCGGTCGGTGCAGCCGTTCTGGAACAGGAAGCTGGCCAGGGCCGAGGTGATCAGGGAGTACTGGTCCCAGCGGGGGTTGGCCTCGATGAAGGCGCGCATCCCCTCAAACAGCAGCTCGGGCACCTCGGCTTCCAGGCTCACGCTGGTGGCGGTGGCCGGCTGCCCATGGCAGCGCTGGAGATGTCCGTGTTCCATTCCCATCACCAGGCCCTTCTCCCTGCGGCGTTGACGGAGCCAGTACGCCACACCCTGCAGCAACCGTCAAAGCTGCAAACAGGGGGGAAGCGCAAGGGCATCTCAGCTGCGACAGCCAGTGGCCACCGGCCCCAATCCGAGGGATGGGTGGGGCGAAGCTCCTGAAAAAGATCTCAGCCCAGGGCTGTCAAGGAGTTTCCGAACACTTGGGCGGTTTCCCCAGGGCAAACCGGGAGCCTGTTGGGCAGCACACCAAGCTGTGGAAAACATCCCAGCATTACGGGGAAAAGCAGGGGCCTCGCGCGGAAATCCTGAAACGATTAGCAGGGCTTATCTCAAAGAATCTCGCTAGACTCACCGCGAGGCAAGACGGCTGAGGCGCGGCAAACCCACCGGATCTTTTCAGCTTTGCGTTGCAATTGCACTCGGCGTTGCAACGCAAAGGGCCCGGCGATCAGCGCTCCCGCAGGGTGCGGGGACCGAGGGGATGGTCGGCGTGGGGATAGGGCGGATGGTGATGGCCGCCCTGCTCGTCACTGTGGTCATGACTGTGCCCG
>CAIOXF010000359.1 GCA_903862155.1 uncultured cyanobacterium
CCACTCTCCGCCGCTCATGGTTGGGGTGCCTCCAGCGCTTCTAGGGTGAACACCGGGAGACCTTTAGGGTCGGTGATGGCAGCTGGGGCCATCGTGATGAGGCCGCGGGCCTGCAGCGATTCCGCTATCCGCAGGTCTCGCTGGGGCAGCGCTACAAAATGCGGACCCGGATTGTGGCGGAGGAAGTTAAGCCAGTTCCGCTGGAGCGGGCCTAGCGGGCGGTTTCCAAAGTCGGGTGGCATGGTGTGGAGCCTCCTAGGTTGAGATAGGGCTTCACCTGTAACAGTAGCACCGGGCGCAAATTTGCGGACTCGCCACCTATGGCATACAGTATGGGAGCAGTTCGGCCTATCTGTGCCATGCACCCGACCTACACCCCCGAACACCTGGAGCGTTGGAGCCCGGCGGATCCCGCCACCGGCGGAACCAGCAACTACGCCGGCGCCGACCTATCAGCCTTCTGGCTGGCGCCCATCAGCACCAACCGCGACACCGCCGACAGCGTTACGCTCTCGAACTGGCGCGTGATCGGTGCCGAACTTGAGAAGCTGGCGCAGCACGAGGAGAGCGGCGCCCATAGCTTCGGGCACTGGGCTTGCGGCTGGTATGAAGTGTGGCTTATCCACGAGAGCGACACTGCAGCCCTGGAGTGTGCCGACCGCTGGGCCGCGTCGCTTGCCGATTATCCGGTGGCTGATGAATCCGACCTATGCGAACTGGAATCCGAGGAGGAGGGAGAAGCCTGGGAGCGGTGGGCCATGGCTGAATGGCGCGACCTATTAACTAAGGCCCTGGAGCCCTACGCGCCAAACGATGCGCCGATTGACTGGGAAGCTGACGTGATCGACGCGCTCTCGGATGATCAGCTGGGAGAAGCCTGGCACGGCATCGCCAACCGGCTCAGCTGGTGCTGCATCCATGAGAGCGACGGCCCCACGTTCAACTTCAGGGAAGCAGGCGAACACCTAACGGTTAAATGGCTGGCGCAACTAACGGGCCTACCCTTGCTGCCGCCGGATCAGGAATGGCGCCGCGAACCTTACCCGTGGCCCGACGGTTCCCGCGATCCGTTGGCGCCGGCCCTGGCTTAACGGCCAATCCATGCTACTGTTAAACACGTAAACACCCGAGGCGCACCATGCCCACCGTTTTCGATCTGCTGGAGTATGCGCGGCAGCAAGCCCGCATAGAATCCTGCGACTATTTCCACCCCCGCTACGCTCGCGCCGAGGAAGTGCGGGCCTGGCGCAACGACCGCGGCCACCGCGACCGCGACCGCCGCCGCGTCTTTAAGACCTACCCCGGCCGCATCAGCTCAGACGGTCAACTGGTGCCGGGCTCCTACGGTGCCGGCCGCCGGCTGGAGATCACCGCCGATGGGATCGACTATACGGCGGGCCAGTATGCGGCCCGGGAGATCTGGCCCGCGGTGCTGGACTATTTCAACCAAACCAACGGAGCAGGCTGATGCGGTACAACGTTTGGCTGCTGCGAGAAGATGGCAGCCCGTCACCGGCTGGCCCTTCCACCATCGGCGCCTGCGGGATCGCTGATGCCCAACGGATCGCAGCCGATACCCTGGCAGAACTGCAGGCCGCCGGTGCTCTTATCGGCTGGAGCATCAGCACAGTGACAGAAGCCCCCTAGCCCTGGCACCCCCACCGACTAACGGCCCGGCCACCGTGCCGGGCTTTTTAGTGTGCGGCTAGTATTGAACCAAACGGACGAGGATTCTAAACATGTCGGAACAGCCGGAAGCTAACTACGAAGCGCCGGAAGTTGCGGCGGATGATGTGGACAATGTGCCGCTGACTGTGGCCAATGATGATACGAAACGTTGGCGCGGAGGTCGCGGCCCTGCCGACAAGATCGAAGAACGGGTGAACTGGTGTTATGCCGAGATTCTTAAAGGCGGCACGAGACGGCAGGTGACTGCTCGCCTTACTGAACGCTTCGGAACGTCTCTAAGAACAGCAGACGCCGACTACTCCCGCGCTCTGGAGCTTCTCAAGGTTGAGCAAAGTGCGACTAGATCGGAGCTCCTGAACCAAATACAGGCGCTTCGCTTGGCAACCGTGCGAAGGGCCCTAGCTAAGGGCCAGCTGCAGACTGTGGCGATGCTGCTCAAAGACATGGGCGCTGTCATCGG
>CAIOXF010000360.1 GCA_903862155.1 uncultured cyanobacterium
CGCCGGAATCAGGGGCACATGGAAGAAGAGCACCAGGCCACCGGTGGCCAGGGCGAAGGGCAGCACCACGCCGGTGACGGCCACGGTGGTGGCCTGAACGCCCACGGCCACCAGCTCATCGAGCTCGCTCTCCAGGCCCGTGAGGAACAGCAGCGAGAACAGGCCGAGCTGGGAAACGGATTGGAGGCTCGGGAACGTTTCGGCGTAGACCTCACCGATGCCTTCCGGGCTCACCCCGGAAAGCGAACCGAGCAGGCCGAGCACAGCCCCGCTGAGCTGGGCCTGGGTGTCGGGGGGAACGATCAGGTGCAATCCGGACACACCGATCAGCACCCCGGCGATCAGCTCGCCCAGGATGGTGGGGAGCTGCAGGCGCACCATCAGCTCAGCGATGGCGCGGGCTGCCAGGAAGATCACCAGGAAGCGACCCACCTGAATCAGGGTTTCGGCCACCTCCATTTGGTGGGGGCTGATGTCCATCAGCAGCGGTAACAACGCGGGCATCAGAGGCGGCAGGGATTGGGTGTTTATAAGTGTGCCCGCACTCAGCTGGGGCCGGATCTCCTGAATCCGTCAGCCCTCTTGGATGGTTGCTATAAGCACTGCTGTTTCAGCGCCACGCCTGGTGGGCTGCCGATTCAGTTTTGGCAGCACAGTTTGGTGAAGTCCACCCCAATCCTGAATCCCGATTTCGCTGGGGTTGTTGAGGTTTGGTCATTTTGGCTGCTTTTCTCCCTCTCCAGGTGCCATGGATTTCCTGAGCGACAAACGTTTTCTTGATGGTATTCATGGCTATGAGCGCCAGCTTGCCAAGTTGCTTGCCCTGCTGTTGGCGGCCGTTGTGGGCTTGGCCACGGTTTTCCTGTTTTTGGATACCGGGGCGAAGGTGATCAGTCTTCAGGTGAACTGGTTCGATGGCGGCTTGATCAAGCTTCTGGATCGGTTGCTGCTGATCTTTATCGCCCTGGAGGTACTCCAGAACATCACCGCCTACCTGCGTGATCAGGTGGTGCAGATTGAGCTGGTGCTGCTCACGGCCCTCACCGCCGTAGCTCGAAAGGTGATCGTGCTCCCGCCCGGAACCGATTACAAACCCCAGCTCATGGTGGGTTTTGGTGCGATCTCCGTGGGCCTGGCGGTTGCCTATTGGCTTGTTCGCAATGCGCGCACCAATGGCGAGCAGGGTGAGTCGAGCACCTAAGGCTTCGGCTGTAGGTGCTCCGGGGAGAGGAGCCCGCGCTCCCGCAGTTCCCGATGAAACTCCCTCCCCAGCTGGGCTTCTGGCGTATGGCGCTCCACCTGTGCCAGGAGCAATACGGTGCGGGCGCTCAGCCAGATGAAGGCCAACAGGAACACCAGGGTCATCTTTGTGGCCCAAATGGCCGTTTGATATTGGCCGCTAATCACCCCGCCTGGGGCGCGACAGGAATCGCCAGTCTGCGCAGCTTCCTTTAGCGCTCTTGTCGTAATGCCGGCCATTCGATTGCTGGAGCTGCTGCTGCTTGTGGCTGCTCTGGCTGGTTTTGTTGGACTTCTACTGCGCCGTAACCTGTTCCTTAAGATTTTGGCGATGGACGTGATGGGAAGTGCTGTTATGTCACGTTGCTGAGCGGGGGGCTGGATTCCGGTCCTGAATGGGCTGGTGGCCTTTGGCTCGTGAGCCATGGTGCAGTTGTTTGTTCGCTATCGGGGATTGCTGTGAGCCCAATCCAGCCCGGCCAGGGCTGGTCCATGTGATTAAAAGGTCTTAATGCGTGTGATTAGTCGTATTTGTTGAGCTGCCGCTGCTTCATTGCTGCCCAGGGCTCGGAGGGATGTTGCGGCGGCTCATCGGTGGCCCGGTCCACGCCCCAGAAGTGCCGTGTTTAGAGGGCTGATGCCCCTGTAGGGATCCTTTCAGGTGCGCTTTTAGGGCATGACGGACCGAACTGGGGAGCGCTAGGTCATTGTGCTCATCCTTGGATTGTGGCTTTGTCATCTCGCCCCACATCCCCCCTGGCCATCGCTAACTTCCCGCCCGGTTCATCCGTTCCCACGTCTCCAGGGATCACCAGTGTCTGAGTTCATCGGCCTATTTCTTGAGCAATTTCAGTCGCCAACGCTCGGCTTCCTGATTGGCGGCATCGTTGTTGCCGCATTGGGAAGCCAGCTGGCTATTCCCGATTCGATCTACAAGTTCATCAGCTTTTTCCTGCTGATGAAGATCGGTTTGACGGGTGGTATTGCCATTCGCAACTCCAATCCTTCTGAGATTTTCCTGCCGGCGATCGCTGCTGTGGTCATCGGCATTGCGATTGTGTTCATCAGTCGCTATACGCTCGGCAAGCTGCCCGGCATCAAAATGGCCGACGCCGTGGCTACTGGCGGTCTGTTCGGTGCGGTGAGTGGTTCCACCCTTGCTGCCGTGCTTCCCGCCCTGGATTCCGCGAAGGTCCCCTATGAAGCCTGGACGGCGGCCCTTTATCCGTTCATGGATATCCCGGCTCTGGTGACCGCCATCGTGGTGGCCAGCGTATATATCAGCAAAAAGAGCGGCAACACTTCCGAAAAAGTGGAGGTCTGGCCGATCATCAAAGAGAGCCTGCAGAGCTCAGCTGTAACAGCGCTGCTTCTGGGTGTGGCCCTCGGCATCCTCACCAAGCCTGAGCCGGTCTACAACACCTTCTTCAACCCCCTGTTCCGTGGTTTCCTCTCGGTTCTGATGATCATCATGGGCATGGAGGCCGCCCAGCGCATGAACGAGCTTCGCAAGGTGGCCCAGTGGTTTGCCATCTATGCCTTCATCGCGCCCATCGTGCATGGCTTCCTGGCCTTTGGTCTGGGTCTGGTCATCCACAAGCTCACCGGCTTCAGCATCGGCGGCGCCGTGGTGCTCGCCGTGATTGCAGCCTCCAGCTCGGATATCTCTGGCCCTCCCACCCTGCGGGCTGGTATCCCTTCCGCCAATCCTTCCGCTTACATCGGGGCCTCCACGGCCATCGGCACACCCGTGGCTATCGCCATCTGCATCCCCCTGTTTGTGGGGATTGCTGAGATGATGATCGGCAAGTAACCCTTCACGAACACATTCATTGAGGTTTGAGCCATGAGTCAACAGGTCTGGAAGCTCACCATCGTTGCTGAGGAAATCCTCTCCAAGAAGCTCGTCAAGGTGATCAAGGAGGCTGGTGCCACCGGTTACACCGTGATGGCAGCTGGCGGTGAGGGCAGCCGCAACGTGCGCTCCACTGGCGAGCCGAGTGTGTCGCACACCCTCTCCAACGTGAAGATTGAGGTGCTCACCGGCACGCGCGAGCTGGCCGACAAGATCACCCACGAGATCGAAAGCAAGTTCTACGCCGATTATTCGATCATCACCTACATCTCCCAGGTGGAAGCTCTGCGCGACCACAAGTTCTGATCACACGTTTCGAACTCGTCGTCGTTCCCGTTCTTCTTGCCGGGGCTCCCATGGGGCCTCGGCTTTTTTGATGGCTCTCTGCGAGGGAGCCACCTGAATTGATTAAGAACAGATGTGGCTAGCCCTTGCCGAATCAAGGGTGCAACTGGCCATTGATCAGTCGCCCTGATTGCCCCGATTGGACTTGCTGAGATTTGGCTCTGGGAGCACCCAACTGGCGTTTTCAGTCTTTAGCTTTCCCCGACTTCACACCGGACATCCCCTCCGATGCCTGCGCCACAGAAGCTCCCTCGCGGCGGCTGCGACGCATTTTCCCAGCATCTGCGCGCCATCGGCCGCATTCCGCTGCTTACTCCTGAAGAGGAGATCACCCTGGCCCGTGCGGTTCAACGGGGCCGCCAGCTGAGTGAGATTCGTGAGGAACTCAAACTCCGCGCCGGCGGTGTTGAGCCCTGTCCTGAAGTGTGGGCTGCTGAGGCCAAGGTGAGCCCTGCCCAGCTACGCCAGCAACTTCGCCGTGCCGAGCGTGCCCAGGAGCGCATGGTGACTGCCAACCTGCGCCTGGTGGTGAGCGTGGCCCGTAAGTACGCCCATTTCCAGCTGGAAATGGAAGATCTGATCCAGGAGGGCACCCTGGGGCTCATCAAGGCTGTAGACCGCTTCGACCCTGCTCGGGGCTACCGCTTCTCCACCTACGCCTACTGGTGGATTCGCGAGGGCATTAGCCGTGCCCTGGCCGACAAGAGCCGCAGTATCCGCCTCCCGGTGCACATGGTGGAGCTGCTCAGCAAGCTGCGCCGTGCCCAGCAGGTCCTGTGGCAGGAGCTGGGACGCAATCCCACCCTGGCCGAGATCTCCGATGCCACCGGTCTCAAGCCCCTGGACATCCGCGAAGCTCTCTTCCGTGCCCAGGAGCCCCTCAGCCTCAATGCCACCTATGCGGGGCAGGAGGATTTGAGCCTGATGGATAGCCTGAGATGCAGTGCTACTTCCCCGGCAGAACTCCTCACCGAGCAGCATCTCCGCACCGATCTGGAAACCCTGTTGGCTGAACTGCCAGAAAACGAGGCTGCGCTGCTGCGGATGCGGTATGGCATGAACGGTGATGCCCCGATGAACCTGTGTGCGGTGGCACGGGAGCTGGGTGTGACCCGCGACACCGCCCGGGGCATTGAGCGCCGTGCCAATGCGGCCATTCGCAAGCTGTCTGAACGTGTGATCGACTACTTGGAGGCCTGAGCTCAAGGTTTCTTACACAGCGCGTTGATAAAAAGGCCGGAGGCCTTCCACTAAGTGGCTTTTTGGGTGCAGAATCATCGGATTCCCTCCTTTGTATAAGAAAAGCCAGCTTTCGCTACGAAGCAGGCCTCGGTATCAAGGAAATCCGGTTAATAGCGGAGGGATTGGATTGATGGTCGTTCTCTGGCTGCTTATAGATGAATTGGAGTTGCTGGCTCGGGGCTGGGGAGATTTTTTGACTGTTTCTCATGCGCGTTATTGCAGCAATTCGCTGCTTCTCCGTTCTGTTCTGGTTTTGCTGTCTGATTTCTGTTGGCAGTGCCTTCTTTGGGCTCCATCGTTTGGTGGGCTGGGGCATTCATGCTGCCCCCCCCCCTCCCCCTTGCTCTTGGGTTCTCTGGAGGCCAGGGGATTTGGTGATTCCTGGGCTGATCGGGGCGGATCAGTTACGGCAAAAGTCTGGCTTGTTGCCGCTCAATCGGGTGCGCCCTTCTGAGCAGCGCCTGGATCAACTCCTGCGATCGCTGGGGCAGGGATTTGGGCGGGTCAGCAGGCACGGCGGAGTGGGTGGTGAGTGTTTCTACTCACTGCCCGCTTTCTGTCTGTTTGGCATTCCCTGTGGTTCGCGATTCACTGATTACGGTTTCTTGTGAAAGCCATAGGAAACGTCACATCCTTTGGCGCCCAAGCGGAGTCCGCGCTCTCTAAGGTTTGCGGCCACCTCATCTCCGCGCCTGGATGTGATGACCGTCTCCTTCGCTCAGACGGCCTGGCTGGTGCCCCTGTACCCCCTGGTGGCGTCGCTTCTGTCCTTCCTGTGGTCGCCGGGCCTGATCGCCCGCAC
>CAIOXF010000361.1 GCA_903862155.1 uncultured cyanobacterium
AACTGCTTGCGGGCAATGGCGGTGGCAGCCGCCAGGCCGAAGATGGTGTTCGCGGGAACGGCGATGGCCGTCATCAACAGGGTCATCCGTACGGCGGAGAGCAACTCTTCCGACTGGAAGTTGCGCAGGAGTGGCTCCACCCCTTTAGCGAAGGCGCCAGCCACCACTTCCATGGCCGGCAGCAGGATGATCACGCCCACATAGAGAGCTGCGATCAGTGGCACGAGCCACGAGGCCTTGACGGGCGGTAGGGCACCTTTGATGGTGCGCAGCGGTGAGCGAAGGAGGGCGCGCATGGAGAACTCTTCAGAGAGCGGTTAGCGAGAAAGGAGTGGTGGTTTATCCAGCACGGATCAGGCGCCATTCGCCGGGTTGGCTTCCCAGTGGCGGCCCCACACCTGCAGACCATTGATCACCAACAGGCTCACGAGAGAGAAGGCGAGCATCACCATCCCGATCACCGTGGCGGAGGCGAAGTCGTATTCCTCGAGTTTCTGGATGATCAGGGTGGGCGTGATCAGATCCTTGAACGGAACGTTCGACGAAATCATCACCACTGAGCCGTATTCGCCTACAGCACGGCTATAGCCCTGGGCCACACCCGAGAGGATCGCGGGCATCAGTTGGGGCAGCACCACGCGCAACAGTGTTTGCCGGGGGCTTGCCCCCAGGCACCACGCCGCTTCCTCCTGATCACGCTCCAGTGCTTCCAGCACCGGCTCCACGCTGCGCACCACGAAGGGCAGCGAGATGAACACCATGGCGATGGCTACCCCCAGCCAGGTGAACGACACCTTCAGTCCAAAAAAGGCGTAGATCGGTTGGCCTAGCCAGCCATTGGTGCTGTACAGCGCGGCGAGGGCCAGGCCGGCAACGGCGGTGGGTAGGGCGAAGGGCAGATCGATCAGCGAATCCAGCAGTCGCTTGCCGGGGAATTGGCAGCGCACCAGGGCCCAGGCCACCACCACGCCGAACACGCCGTTAAGTAGCGCCGCCAGCAGCGCCAGGCCAAAGCTCACCTTGTAGGCCGCCAGGGCCTCGGGCGTAGTGGCGAGCTCCCAGAACAGGGCGGGCCCAACGGCGGCGGCCTTCAGGGCCATGGCCCCGAGGGGCAGAAACAGCACCAGGGCCAGATAGATCCAGGTGATCCGCCACGACCAGCTCAGGTGCAGCCAGCCGGGTAGGGGTCGAGGTGCCATGGCAGGCGCAAAGGACAGCGGGGCGGACCGTATCACCGTTAGGGGTCTTAATCAACGGTAAGCCGGTGGGGATATCGGCTTTGCGGTTAGGGTTGGCGCGTTGGTCGTGTTGGTGGCGCCCGTGGGTATCCGAGTGGCCGGGGTGAGCAAGCAGTTCGGCTCCTTTCGGGCGGTCGATGATGTGAGCCTCGATGTGGACACCGGCTCGCTGGTGGCCCTGTTGGGCCCCTCGGGTTCGGGGAAAAGCACCTTGCTGCGCCTGATCGCTGGCTTGGAAGACACCGACGACGGCCGCATCTGGATTACCGGGGAGGAAGCGACCAGTCGCTCGGTTCAGGAGCGCCAGGTGGGCTTTGTGTTCCAGCACTTCGCCCTGTTCAAGCACCGAACCGTGCGCCAAAACGTGGCCTTCGGCCTTGAGCTTCGGGGCTGGAAGCACGACGCGATTCGCCGGCGGGTGGATGAGCTGCTGGAGCTCGTTCAGCTCCAGGGCTTTGGCCAGCGCTATCCGTCCCAGCTCTCTGGTGGCCAGCGCCAACGGGTCGCCTTAGCTAGGGCCCTGGCGGTGCAGCCGCGGGTGCTGCTGCTCGATGAACCCTTCAGCGCGCTTGACGCCAAGGTGCGCAAGGAGCTGCGCGCTTGGCTGCGCAATCTCCACGACGAAATGCATGTCACCACCGTGATCGTGACCCACGATCAGGAGGAAGCCATGGAGGTGGCCGACAAGATCGTGGTGATGAACCACGGCCGCATCGAGCAGATCGGCACGCCTGCGGAGATCTACGACCAGCCGGCCACCCCCTTCGTGATGAGCTTTGTGGGCGCCGTGAACGTGCTCTCTCCCGAGGTGCCGCTCGCCT
>CAIOXF010000362.1 GCA_903862155.1 uncultured cyanobacterium
CGCCGGCGCAACCGGCCAGCACGATGAGGTCAGCCATCGACACCCGTTTGTCGCCGGACTGCGCGCCATTGAAGGCCTTCTGGATGCCCTCCAACACCGACAGCACGTTGCTCAGTTGGGCCGGCTGGTTTGCTTCCCAGTACTTCTGGGGAGCAAGACGGATGCGCGCACCATTTGCGCCGCCCCGGCGGTCGGAGCTGCGGTAGGTAGAGGCCGAAGCCCAAGCGGTGGAGACCAGGTCGGAAACAGACAAACCTGATGCCAACACCTGTGTCTTCAGTGCGGCGATGTCCGCCGTATCGATCACTGGATGGTTCAGCGCAGGTATCGGGTCCTGCCAGATCAGATCTTCGGCCGGCACCTCGGGGCCCAGGTACAGGGACTTCGGTCCCATGTCGCGGTGGGTGAGCTTGAACCAGGCGCGTGCATAGGCATCGGCGAACTCGTCCGGGTTGGCCAGGAAGTGACGCGAGATCTTCTCGTAGGCCGGGTCAAAGCGAAAGCCAAGATCGGCCGTGGTCATCATGGGGGGATGCTTCTTGGAAGGATCGTGCGCATCCGGGATCATGTCCTCAGGCGCCACATCCTTAGCGCGCCACTGGTGCGCGCCTGCGGGGCTCTTAACCAGTTCCCAGTCGTATTTGAAGAGCATGCGGAAGTAGCCCATGTCCCAAGTGGTCGGGTTGGGCTTCCATGCGCCTTCGATGCCGCTTGTGGTGGTATGCACGCCTTTGCCGGTGCCGAGACGGTTGATCCAACCAAAGCCCATCTCCTCGATCGGGGCTCCTTCGGGCGCTGGGCCTACGAGTGCCTCATCGCCAGCGCCATGAGCCTTGCCGAATGTGTGACCGCCCGCCACGAGAGCAACGGTTTCGTAGTCGTTCATCGCCATGCGCCCGAAGGTTTCGCGGACGTCACGTGCAGAAGCGACGGGATCGGGGTTGCCGTCCGGGCCCTGAGGATTCACGTAGATGAGGCCCATCTGCACAGCGGCCAGAGGCGCTTGCAGTTCACGGTCGCCGCTGTAGCGGCTGTTGGGCTTGTCACTGGTGGCCAGCCATTCGGTCTCGGGGCCCCAATAGATATCCTCCTCGGGCGCCCAGATGTCGACTCGACCGCCGCCGAAACCGAAGGTCTTGAAGCCCATGGTTTCCATGGCCACATTACCGGCCAGGATCATCAGATCGCCCCAGGAGATGGCGTTGCCGTACTTCTTCTTGATCGGCCACAGCAAGCGGCGCGCCTTGTCCAGGTTGCCGTTGTCAGGCCAGCTGTTCAAAGGGGCAAAGCGCTCATTGCCATTGTTTGCACCACCACGGCCATCGCCCGTGCGGTAGGTGCCTGCTGCGTGCCAAGCCATGCGAATAAACAGACCACCGTAATGGCCCCAGTCTGCAGGCCACCAGTCCTGAGAGTCGGTCATCAGCGCCGCGAGATCTGCTTTCAAGGCCTTGTAATCAAGTTTCTGAAACGCATCTGCGTAATCGAAGTCGGGGTCCATCGGGTTCGACACCGGCTGGTGCTGGTGAAGGATGGACAGGTTGAGCTGGTTAGGCCACCAGTCAGCGTTGGATTGCGCACGGTGTGTGGCCTGAGCACCACCGGCGGAATGAAAGGGGCATTTGCCTGCATCGGATTTGGGGTTCATGTAAATCTCCTGTTGAAGTGGGGGTTAAGAAATGGGCTGTCAGAAGGCTTCCGCCAATGCGGCAAGTAGCTCCAACCAGACTGGGTCGTTCGAAGGGGTGTTTGTGGAATTCATGTGCTCTCCTTTAGGTGATTGAGGTGTACGACGCGTTGATTTTTGAGTAGCGCACCTGATCAGTCCAACGAATTGTTTCGATATAATCAATCTACTTCTTCGATGACCAGGACGAGTCTGACCCATGACGGCACTCCCTTCACTGCGACAACTGCGCTATCTGCTGGCCCTCGCCGAGCATCTGAACTTCACCAGGGCTGCAGAGGCCTGCTTTGTGAGCCAATCCACACTGAGCGCAGGGCTCAAAGAACTGGAAACCACACTTGGCGTTCAGCTCGTAGAGCGTGACAAGCAGACCGTGACACTGACGCAGTCAGGAGTGGAAGTCGCTGCGAGGGCTAGGCGGGTACTGGCTTCTGCTGAAGATCTATGCGAGTTCGCAGCCGATTCGACTCGACCGATGCACCGGCAACTGCGGCTTGGGATCATTCCCACAGTAGCCCCCTTCGTCCTTCCCGCAGTCATGCCGATACTCAGAGAGAAGTTTCCTCAGCTCAAGCTCAACCTAAGGGAGGACCTCACTGCCAATCTGCTCTCGAGGCTGCGCAATCGTGCCTTGGATTTCGCGCTCATTGCCTTGCCCTACGAGACGGAGGATCTGCGGGTGCTAAGCCTCTTCAAAGACCGGTTCTGGCTCGTGGGCCAAGAGAGCGATCGCTCCATCACCGGTAGAACTATCCGGATCAGCAATCAATGGTCCGAGCGCCTGTTACTGCTGGAAGAGGGGCACTGCTTGAGAGAGCATGCGATACAGGCCTGCAGTATTGCCGAGGTGCCGAACACGAAAGGTATCGAAGCTACCAGTCTGCTCACACTGGTTCAGATGGTCGCTTCGGGGATGGGTGTGGCATTGGTGCCCGATCTGGCGGTCAAGGGGGGCCTGCTTAGCGGCATGTCGCTCAAAGCCAGGCCACTTGCCGCGCCAGCACCTGAGCGAACCATAGCACTGGTGACAAGATCCACCTCGCCTTACATGAATGAGTTTGAGGCTATCGCCAGAGTCATATCCTCAACTCATCAAAAGAGCGGAAATCAGTCTGCAACCGAATAGTCTTTCAGAGCTAC
>CAIOXF010000363.1 GCA_903862155.1 uncultured cyanobacterium
GCTCGAACAGCAGCGGCAAACGCCTGGCCTGATTCACGCTCATGCATCTGTTCAATCACTGCTTGAGGTCTAAATTTGGGCCCGAAATCCACACAACCGACATCTGTCGGGTTTCGGCCAATTCCGCTGTAGTCCACCGCTTCACCCCCAGCGCGGCAAGCTGAGCGAGAGTGGCGTTGATCTGCCGCAAGTCTGCAGCAGGCCATCTGCAGCAGGCCATCCAGCACCGATGCTCAGGTTCCCGTTTCAGACCGATCTCCCGGCACCGCGTGCCCAGGGTGATCTGCTGAAGCGGATTCTGAACAAGCTCCAGCGCCGTTGGGAATGGCGTGCCAGCCGCAGCCGCCTGGCCCGGCTCACGGTGGTGAGCCAGTTCTTCCCCCCTGATTTCGCCGCCACCGGCCAGCTCCTCAACGACCTCACGGCTCGCCTGGCCAACCGGGGCCTCCAGGTGCAGGTGCTCACCGGCATGCCGGCCTACGCCTACAACCACAGCGAGGCCCGGCGCATTGAGTTTCGGCCCGACATCTGCATCCGGCGCACCAACGCCTCGCGCTTCTGGCCCCATCGCATCCGCGGCCGCGCCATCAACGGCATCCTGTTTTGTTTGCGCATCACCCTGCGCCTGCTCCGCTATTCCCGCCGCGGTGATCTGATCCTCTACACCACCGAGCCGCCCTACCTCCCCCTGCTCGGCTGGCTGCTGCATCGCCTCACCCGCACCCCCTATCTCGTTCTCCTCTACGACCTCTACCCCGATGTGCTGGTGGAGCTCGGGGTGCTCGCCCCAGGCCACCCCCTGGTGCGCCTCTGGCGGCAGTTCAACCACTGGGTATTCGCCGATGCCCAGGAGCTGATCGTGCTCTCCGAGCCCATGGCCGAGCGGGTGCGTCGCCAGCAGCCAGAGGCGGCCGGCAAGCTCACGGTGATCCCCAGCTGGGCCGATCCCCAGCAGATCCGGCCACGGGCCAAGAGCCACAACTGGTTTGCCCTCAAGCACCAGCTGGCCGATCGCTTCACGGTGCTCTATTCCGGCAACCAGGGCCGCTGCCACGACCTGGTCACGGTGATGGCCACCGCCCTGCTGCTGCGCCACGACGCCGACGTGCAGTTCCTGTTCATCGGCAAGGGCCCCCAGCACCAGCGTCTGGTCGCCCTGGTGCACGACTGGGGCCTCACCAACTGCCGCTTCCTGCCCTATCAAGACCTCGACGATCTGCCCTTCTCCCTCGCCGCGGCTGATCTGGCCCTGGTAACCCTCAGCATCGAGGCCGAAGGCCTGGTGGCCCCCTCCAAGCTCTACGGCCACCTGGCCGCCGGCACCCCGATCGCCGCCATCACCCCCAGCTGCTCCTACCTGCGCACCCTGGTGGAGGAGGAGGGCTGCGGCCGGTGGTTTGCCAATGGCGATGCCGATGGGCTGGCCGCCTGGATCCGCCAGCTCAAGGCCGATCCTGCCGCCGCCGCCGCCTGTGGCCGTGCCGCCCGCGCCTTACTGCAGCGCACCGCCACCCCCGAGCTCGTAACGGCCCGTTACCTCGATCTGATCCTGCGCCACCTCCCCACCCGCAAGCTCCTCAGCTTCAGCGCGCCCCACGAGCCATCCCCGATACCGGCCCTCAGCCAGGCTCAATAATCCGCTTGCCGTCCGCCCGCCGCAGGCTGGCGCGCCGGGCGGCCCGGCGCGTGAACTGGCTCACCGAAGGGTTGGGCACCAACGGATCCACATGGGCCACCTGCTGCCACAGCTCCCGTGGCGCCCAGCGCACCGTGTGCTCCAGCCCGTGCGCCAGCCCGTGCTCCTGCCCCCCATGCCGGGTCACATGGCACCAGCGGCTGGTGCCGCATTGCGGGCAGAACAGCTCCTCCAGCCATTCGTTGCTGAGCACCAGCACCGGGTAGGCGTCGATCACCAGCCGCGCCCGCTTGTCGCTCATCCCGCGGGCACGCAGCTCCTCCGGCGTGAGCAGGTGCAGGAAATACTTGCGCCCGTTGCCCTCGATCCGCTGCTCGGGATGGGCCGGGCAGAACAGCTGGCGCCGCTTTGGACGGCGATTGCGGCGCGCCCCAGGGCAAGCGGCGGGGGGATCAGATGGCGTGGGCGTTGCCGTCTCTCTCACCCATCATCGGAGTTCTGTTCTCAACGTATCCGACAGCCGGAACGCCACCCCACGACATCGCAATTCACCCCAAGCCACCCCAAACCAGGGTGGCCGTGGGCTGAGAGAATCGCCGCCAGATGCGTGGCCCCTGGCGGCATGACTGCGGCGGTGAGCACCCCCTTCAACTTCGCCGCCTACCTGGAGGCTGCCCGGCTCAAGGTGGAGGCGGCGCTGGAGGCCTCCCTGGGCCCCGAGCGGCCCGAGAGCCTGCGCGAGGCGATGCGTTATTCGCTCCTGGCCGGAGGCAAGCGGCTGCGGCCGATCCTCTGCCTGGCGGCCTGCGAGCTGGCCGGCGGCAACAGCCACCTGGCCATGCCCACCGCGGTGGCGCTGGAGATGGTGCACACCATGTCGCTCATCCATGACGACCTGCCCGCCATGGACAACGACGACCTGCGCCGCGGCCGCCCCACCAACCACAAGGTGTACGGCGAGGCCAACGCGATCCTGGCCGGCGACGCCCTGCTCACCCGTGCCTTTGAGATGGTGGCGCTGCGCAGCCCCGGCGTGCCCGCCGAGCGGCTGTTGGCGGTGGTTGGCGAGCTGTCGCTGGCCTCAGGCGCCCCCGGCCTGGTGGGCGGCCAGGTGGTGGATCTGGAGTGCGAGGGCAAAACCGTCAACCTCGACACCCTCGAATACATCCACCTCCACAAAACCGGCGCCCTGCTGCGCGCCTGCGTGATCACCGGCGCCCAGATCGCCGGCGCCTCCGATGCCCTGCTGGCGGCCCTGCGCACCTACGCCCGCGGCATCGGCCTGGCCTTCCAGATCATCGACGACATCCTCGATGTCACGGCCAGCAGCGATGTGCTCGGCAAAACCGCCGGCAAAGACCTCACCGCCGACAAAACCACCTACCCCAAACTCCTTGGCCTCGATGAATCCCGTTTACGGGCCGATGCCCTGGTGGCCGAGGCCAAGGCTGCGTTGAAGCCCTTCATGGAGGGGGAAGAAGGGGCGCTGAAAGCCGCTCCCCTCCTGGCCCTGGCCGACTACATCACCAGCCGCGACCGTTGAGCACATCATTGATGAGCCCATCATTCTTGTCGGCTGGTCTCGATCCCCTCAGCGCAGTTCTCGATAACGGAGCCCTGTGGTGGGGCCTTGCCGCCTGCGGCTTGGCTCAGCTCTCCAAGCTGGTGATTGA
>CAIOXF010000364.1 GCA_903862155.1 uncultured cyanobacterium
CTCAGCGCACCGGCGATACAGCCGTACGGTGGAGCAGGTCGAGCACCCGGCGCCGGGCATGGCGGGTGGGCATCAGGGCAGCAATCGGACGCAGCTTGCTGCGCTTCTTCCGATGGCTGCGTACGCCCAGGAAGATGTCGTAAAAGAAGTTGAGAGCGTCGGCCTTGGTTTCAAACATGCCGAGGCGCTGGGGTGAGCCCTTAGCATCAAGGATGTGGCGCGTGGCCTCGTAGGCAGGTTTGTACTCAAACCAAGGAATCGAGGGCCACAGATGATGCACAAGATGATAGTTCTGGCCCATGATCAGCCAGTTCATCAGCCTGCCGGGATACACGCGGGCGTTATGCCAGCGGTTGCGCGACTGAAACGGCCGGTGGGGCAGATAGTCGAAGAACAGACCAAGGGTGACGCCCACCATCAGGGCCGGCGCGAACCAGCAATTGAAGATGAAGGGGAGGTAGTCGTACTTGGCGGCAGCCACCACGATGGCGATGAAGACGCCGCGGGCAATGCCCCACTCGAGCAACTCATAGCGACGCCAGAGACGGCGCTGAAAGAAGAAAACTTCGTGATAAAAGAAGCGCGGCGCGATCAACCACAGCGGGCCGAAGGTGCTCACGATGTGGTCGGGATCGTGTTTCGGATCGTTCACGTGGGCGTGGTGCTGCAGATGCACCCGCGTGAACACCGGGAAACTGAAACCCAGCAGCATGGCGGCGCCATGCCCCATCACCGCATTCCAGATGCGATTGGGATGGGCCGCGTTGTGGCAGGCGTCGTGAATCACGGTGCCTTCCAGATGCAGGGCCAAAAAGCCCAGCAGCAGCAACACCGGCAGGGGCCACTGCCCCACAAACCAGCCGTAAATGGTGAGGCCCGCCAGGGCATAGCCCCCCAGGAACAAGCCCACGGTGGGATTCCAGGGAGCTGGGGGATCGAGGAACTCTTTCGGAACCGAGCGCGGCAGCGATGTCTGCACGGTGGGCTGAGCCGCCAGGCCGGTGGTGGTGACAGCCGGAGCCTGAGTCATCGGAATGCCGCGGGCTCCTTCATGGGGCTGGGGTGCAACTTAGGCAAGCGCCGCCAGGGGGCGAGAGCCCGTTGCCCCGATCATCGTGATGCCCACCGGGGGACTTGAACCCCCACAGCCGAAGCCACTGGAACCTAAACCCAGCGCGTCTACCAATTCCGCCAGGTGGGCGTGGCGCCGACTGTAGGCAACTCACAATGGGGGCACCCGATTCCCCGGCCATGCTCGCCACCCTGGGCGGCGCCCTGGCACTGCTGCTGGGCCTTGCCGTGCTGCTGCTGCCGCTGCTGGCACCGGAACTGAGCCGGCCGCGCGATGCGGTGTGGGGCGCGGTTGTGCTGCTGCTGGGGCTGGTGCTCGTGACCAGCGCCGACCGGCTCACCGGTGCTCCGATGCTGGGCGTGCTGTGCGGCGGCCTGCTGATTGGCCGGCTGGCGGTGGAGGTGGGTCAGGGGCGCTGGTTCCGGCTCACCCCGGAGGAGCAGCAAAAGCTGTGGAGTGCGGAGCGCTGGCAGACGGTGCTGGGCCAGTTGGCGGAAGCTGCGGCCAAGTTGCTGGCGATCGCTGGGGGAGCCGGGGCCGTGGTGAGCGGCTGGATTGCCGAGCGCCGCAAGCCCAAGAGCACCGGCAAGCGCTGGGTGCGGCCGGAGGAGCCAGCGGCCGAGCCAGGAGCCGAAACTCAGGCCCCAAGCGAGTCCGCGGCGGAAGCCCCGGAAACGGCAGAAGCCGAATCCATGCCCGCCACAGCAGCTGTGGTTCAACCACAGCCCGAACCTGAACCTGAGCCTCCCGCCACCACCGTGATCCCATCACTCGACGCCGTGGATGCCCTCCTTGATGAGGCCGAGGCCAGCAACGAGGCCCCCCAGGCACAAGCCGCCAGCGACGAAGCGGGATAATCGCCTGTTGCTGCCACCGGCGACGTGACCGCCAGCCCGGCTCCCGCCTACAAGGACACGCTCAACCTGCTGCAGACGCCCTTCAACATGCGGGCGAACGCCAAGGTGCGCGAGCCCGAGCTGCAGGCGTTCTGGGCTGAAAAGCAGATCTACGAGCGCCTCAGCAGGGAGAACCCCGGCGCCCCTTTCACGCTCCACGACGGGCCGCCCTACGCCAACGGGGCCCTGCACGTGGGCCACGCGCTCAACAAGATCCTCAAAGACATCATCAACAAAACCGCCCTGCTGCAGGGGCGCAAGGCGGTGTTCGTGCCGGGCTGGGACTGCCACGGCCTGCCGATCGAACTGAAGGTGCTGCAGGGTCTGAGCAGCAGC
>CAIOXF010000365.1 GCA_903862155.1 uncultured cyanobacterium
CAGCCGCCCAGTGCCAGATAGGCCGTGGGGAAGAGCAGCAGACCCGACCAGCCCACGAAAACGAAGCGGTCGCGCTTGAGCCAGTCATCGAGGACGTCAAACCATCCCCGTTGCGGCGCGCGCCCTACAGCGATCGTCATGAGAGCGGGCTTCATGAAGCGTTACGTCCCGATCGTAAGGGCCTTCGTGCCCTCTTGCGGGTCTTCGGGCTCGGGCTTTAAGCAGAAGTGCCTACGGCGAACCCTGACAACCCGGGGCGTTCGCCAGAGTGGGCGCCAACCAAGCCCGCATTCATGTACGTCGTCGAGCTCTCGATCCGGCTCAGCCCCATGCCCGTGGCCGTGCAGCGCAAGGAGCTGAACGACGCCGAGGCCCTCTACAACCAGGTGAAGCAGGCCCTGGACACCGGCAGCCCCCGGGTGCTGGAACTCACCTGCGAGAAAGACGAAGACAAGCGCATCAGCCTGCTGAGCAGCGAGCTGGTGGCCGTGCAGATGTACGAGAAGTCAGCCATGGGCGGCGGTGGCAAGCGCCCAGGCTTCAGCTTCGATGGCTGAGCCCAGCGGCAGCACTCCGCCCCTGCGGGTGGAGCAGCTGAGCTTTCGCTGGCCCAATGGCACGGACGCCCTGAGAGAGTGCTCCCTCACGATCCCGGGCCCGGGCCTGTGGATGCTGGTGGGCGGCAACGGCAGCGGCAAGAGCACCCTGTTGCGGCTGATCGCGGGCTTACTGGAGCCTTCAGCCGGCCAGATCCACCTCCAGGGCAGGGCGGCCCTCGTGTTCCAGAACCCCGACCACCAACTGCTGCTGCCCAGCTGCGGCAGCGAGCTGCGCCTGGCCCTGCCGGAAAGCCTCACCCCAGCCGCCGTGCATCAGCGGATCGCCGAGGTGCTCGCCTTGGTGGGCCTGGCTGGACTGGAAGCCCGGCCGATCCACACCCTGAGCGGCGGCCAGAAGCAACGGCTGGCCATTGCAGCTGCCGTGGCCAGCGGCAGCCAGCTGCTGCTGCTGGATGAGCCCACAGCCCTGCTCGATCCCTTGAGCCAGGCGGAGGTGCTGGAGCTGATCCATGGGCTCACGCACCGGGCCGAGATTCCTCTCACGGCGCTGTGGATCACCCATCGGCTTGAGGAGCTGACCCGCTGCGATGGGGCGGCCTTGATAGAGCGGGGCCAGGCGGGGCCCTGGCAGCGGGGCAACCTGCTGCGTGAACGCCTCAACCCCTTGTCGGGTGGCAGGGCCAAGGGGTAATTTCCTCTCACCGCATTCCTCGGTAGCTCAGCGGTAGAGCGGTCGGCTGTTAACCGATTGGTCGCAGGTTCGAATCCCGCCCGGGGAGCTTCATAAAACCGCAGCGTTAACGCTGCGGTTTTTTATTGCCCATTCCCACACCGGGGATTACAACAAACAACCCCGAAGAAAAGTTGAAGAATTGACGCCATCCAGGCAAGGGGGCGGCAGTTTGATTGTCTTACCAACTTCCCGATCACCACTGGGTTTTGGGTTTCCATCCCTCCGCTACCCAAGGTCCGGTCACGCTCGCTGAACGCCGATCTGGAGGCCGAAGCACGTTGAACGAACCGTTTGGGGCGATGTCATGTCCATCAGGAGCGGAGACAATGCCGCAACGAGCACCGGAGCGGTAGCGGTTGATTCATCGGCATCCATGAAGCCCTGCATCCTGCTGATTGAAGACGACAGCGACATGCGCGAGTTGGTGGCCAACCACCTGCGCCATGGGGGCTTTGACGTGCACGTCGCCGATGACGGCATCAAGGGGCAGGCCCTGGCCATTCAGGTGGTGCCGGACGTGATCCTGCTGGATCTGATGCTGCCCAAGGTGGACGGGCTCACCCTCTGCCAGCGCTTGCGGCGCGATGAGCGCACCGGGCGAATCCCAATCCTGATGCTCACCGCTCTGGGCGATACCAAAGACAAGGTGAGCGGCTTCAACTCCGGTGCCGACGACTACCTCACCAAGCCCTTCGACCTCGAAGAGCTGATGGCCCGGGTGAAGGCCCTGCTACGCCGCAGCGACCGGGCACCCATTTCCACCAAGCACAACGAAATTCTCAGCTACGGCCCACTCACCCTGGTGCCCGAACGGTTTGAGGCGATCTGGTTCGACCACCCGGTGCGACTCACCCACCTGGAGTTCGAACTGCTGCACTGCCTGCTGCAGCGCCACGGCCAGACCGTGTCTCCCTCGCTGATCCTCAAGGAGGTATGGGGCTACGAACCCGATGACGACATCGAGACGATCCGGGTGCACGTGAGGCACCTGCGCACCAAGCTCGAACCCGATCCGCGCAAACCGCGCTTCATCAAAACGGTGTACGGCGCCGGCTACTGCCTGGAACTCCCCAGCGCCGAGCAGGTGGCCGACCTGATCCCCCTGGTGCGCGAGGCCCGGGAAGCTCAAGCCAGCTGAGGTGTCGCCGAATTAGCGGCTGGCCAGCTCCAGCAGCGCCACCTCCCAGGCCAGCCGCGGCTGCACAAACGAGCGCAGCTGCATCCGCAACCGCTCCAGTCGCTTCAGGGGCACCGGATCAGCCTGGCGGCGCCACAGGGCGATCTGCCACCAGTCGATCAGCCAGAGCTGCTGTTCCCCATCCAGGGCCTCCGTGAGATCGCGGGCCAGTTCCAGGGCCTGGAGCGGGTCGGGTGAGAGGCCCTGCAGGCGCTCAGCGATGTCCTCAGGCAACTGGCGCCAGTGGTGGCGATGGCGCAGCAGGGCCCCGGGGGAACCGGCGGCCAGTTCCGCCAGCTCCGGAGGGTCGGGCCGCTCGCTCAGGGCAGGCGCCTCCTCCACCGGGAGCCCGGCCAGCACCTGCTCCACCAGCTCCGGCGCCAGGCGCGCAAATGGGATCTGCTGGCAGCGGGAGCGGATCGTGCCCAGCAGCTGCTCCGGGGCCGTACTGATCAGCACGAGCAGGCCATCGCCTGGCTCCTCCAGGGTTTTGAGCAGGGCGTTGGCCGCCCCCTCCGCCATCGCCTCCACGCCCTCCAGCACCACCAGACAGCCCGGGGCCTCCACCGGCCGGCGCGCCAGAAAGCGCGACACCTCCCGGATCTGCTCCAGGCGGAGCTGGGGCGGCGTGCGCCGGCTCACGCCGGCCTCTTCCGCCTTGGAGGCTGGAATGAGCTGGCCCTTGTCGCTGTAGGTGGGCTCCACCCAGAGCAGGTCGGGATGGTTGCCCTCCGCCAGGCGCCGGCGCACCTGCGGGTTGCCGGTTGTGCCAGCCAGCACCCCCTCGAGGAACCGGAGGGCGGCCAGCCGCCGGCCCACGCCTTCGGGCCCGGCAAAGAGATAGGCAGGGGCCAACCGCTGATGCTCCAGGGCGGCCTGGAGCAAGCGCACGGCCTGGGGCTGGCCGAGCAGATCGGCAAAGAGCTCCGGGCCCATCAGTGATCCCGGTGGCCTGCGCCGCCGAACGCCTGGATCAAGGCTGCTGTGCAGGCGCTGGTGACAGCCGCCAACGGCTGCTGGGCATCAATGCGCCGCCAGCCCCGTGCGGCGGCCTCAGTGGCAAAGCCATCGGCCACCTGCTGCAGAAAAGCCTCCCCGGCACTCTCGATCCGGTCGGCCGGGCGATGGCCGCGCCGCCGCAATGATTCGGCGAGGGGCAGATCGAGCCAAAGGGTGAGATCGGCCGAGAGCCCGCCGGTGGCGATGGCCTCGAGCTGGTGGATCAGGGGCAGGCTGAGGCCCCGGCCGTGGCCCTGATAGGCAGCAGTGGAGCCAGTGAAGCGATCGCTCAGCACCCAGTGCCCCGCCCCCAGGGCTGGCCGGATGCGCTGCTCCACATGCTGGGCCCGGTCTGCGGCGTAGAGCAGCAGCTCAGCGGTGGTGCCCGGGGCTGCATCCCCCGGTGGATGGAGCAGCAACTGGCGCAGGGCCTGGCCCAGGGGGGTGCCGCCGGGCTCGCGGGTGGTGATCACCTTGGCCCCCGGGGGCAGCAGGCCGCTGCCCGGCAGCCAGGCCGCCAGGGCTTCCAGCTGGCTGCTCTTGCCGCAGCCATCGATGCCCTCCAGCACCACGAACCGTCCGGGGAGGCAGCGGGCGGGCTCGACCGACTCAGCGCTCACGAACGGGTGGCCAGGCGATGGGGGCCATCCTGAAGCAGCAGGGCATTCACCACCACGGTGATCGAGCTCATCGCCATCAGCAGCGCCGCCAGGGGCGGAGTGAGCAGCACCCCAAAGCCCGGCAACAGCACTCCCGCGGCGATCGGCAGCACCACCAAGTTGTAACCGAAGGCCCAGGCCAGGTTCTGGCGCACCTTGGCCATGGTGCGGCGGGCGATGGCCCGGGCCCGCAGCACCCCCTCGAGCCGGTCGCCGAGCACCACCAGATCGGCCGTGTCCTGGGCGATCTGGGTGCCGGTGCCCACGGCGATGCCCAGATCCGCTGCGGCCAGGGCCGGGGCATCGTTGATGCCATCACCCACCATCGCCAGGGGCCGAGGCAGGGGCTCGGCTCCCCCAACGCGGGCAGAGCCGAGCCACTCCAGCTTCTGCTCGGGCGTGAGGCTCCAGGCCAGTTCACTGGGCTTCAGGCCCAACGCCACACCCAGGCTGCGCACCGCCCCCTCCCGATCACCGCTGAGCACGCCGAGCTGCACACCCTCGCTGCGCAACGCCGCCAGGGTGGAGGCCGCATCCTCGCGGGGCTGATCCGCCGCGGCCACCACCCCCAGCAGCTCGCCATCGAGGGTCACCGCCAACCAGGTGGCGCCCTCCTGCTCAGGCGGCAGCGCAGCGTCTTCGATGCCCAGCCAGGTGGGCCGCCCCACCCGGGCCTGATGGCCCGCCAGCCGCGCCTCCACCCCGGCCCCCGCTTCCGCGCGGCTGGCCTCCACCGGCAGCAGGGCCAGCCCGCGGGCCTCCGCCTCCTGCAGCAAGGCATGGGCCAGGGGGTGGCGGCTGCCGGCCTCCAGGCTTGCTGCCACCTGCAGCAGCCGCTCCTCGCTCACCCCGGGGGCAGGGTGCACAGCGGTAACGAGCGGGCGGCCCAGGGTGAGGGTGCCGGTTTTGTCAAAGATCACCGTGCGCAGATCGGCGGCGGTTTCCATCGCGTCGCCGCCCCGGAACAACACACCGGCCCGGGCTCCGCGGCCGATTCCCACAGCGATGGCGGTGGGTGTGGCCAGGCCCAGCGCACAGGGGCAGGCCACCACCAGCACCGCGATCGCCAGTTGCAGGCCCAGGCCAAACGCAGTGGTGGCGCCGATGCCGAACACCCCATGGTCTCCATGGCGGCCATGGCCCGGGTGGTCGATCGCCAGCACCGCAGGCCATTGGTCCGCGCCCCACAGCCACCAGAACAGGAACGTGGCCAGGGCCAGCCCCAGCACGAGCAGGGTGAAACGGCCGGCGATCCGATCGGCGAGCCCCTGGATCGGGGCCTTGCGGGCCTGGGCCCGCTCCACCAGCTGAATGATGCGGGCAATGGCGCTCTCGCTACCGCTGCGCCGTACCTCCAGATCCAGTTGGGCCTCGAGGTTGAGGCTGCCGGCGGCCAACTCCGTACCCGGTTCGGCCTGGATCGGCAGGGGCTCACCGGTGAGGGCGGAGCCATCCACCGCTGAGCAGCCCTCCAGCACCACCCCATCCACCGGCACCCGGTCGCCTGGCAGCAAACGCACCCGATCCCCGGGCCGCAGCCCCCCCACCCGCACGGGCCGGGGCAGCCCCTCACCCAGCACCAGCAGGGCCGTGTCGGGCTGGAGGGCCGCCAGCTGCTCCAGGGCGCGGCCGGTGCGGTAGCGGGCCCGCTCTTCCAGGAAACGGCCCAGCAGCACGAAGCCCAGCAGCATCACGGGCTCGTTGAAGAAACAGGGCCAACCGCCCTGGGGCCAGAGGAAGCCCACCCAACTGGCCAAATAGGCGCTAAACACGCCCAGGCCCACCAGGGTGTCCATGCTCGGCAGGCCGCGCAGCGCGCCAACGGCACCCCGCACCAGGATCGGACGCCCCGGAAAGGCCAACGCCAGGGTGGCCACCAGCGCGTGGAACCCCTGAGCCGCCAACCCTTGCGACACCGGCGAGGGCGGCAGCTGGCCCATCAACGCCAGATGGCCCAGGCCCGACACCACCAGCAACCCCAACGCCACCACCAGCTGGCGCCACTGCTGCCACCAGCCCTGCTGCTGACGCCGTTCACGCAGGGTTCCCGGCGTTGCCTGCTGATCGCGGGGGCTGGCCGTGAATCCCAGGGAGGCCACCGCCTCCTGCAGGGCGGGCAGCAGCTCCTGGTCGGTGAGCTGGGGGTCGAGCTCCAGCCAGGCGGTGCGGCTGATCAGGTTCACCGAGGCCTCACGCACACCGGCCTGGGCCAGCAGCTTCTGCTCCACGGCCCGCACGCAGCCGCCGCACTTCATGCCGTCGATCTCGAGCAGCAGCACCAGTGCAGGGGCCGGAAACGGCTTCAAGGCTAGGCAGATCCGCCAGGATGGCCTTTCAGCAAGCCCTGCCGTCGCCCGTGCCCCGCTCCCAGCGCAACGACAACTTCATCGACAAGAGCTTCACGGTGATGGCAGACCTGATCCTCAAGGTGCTGCCCACCAACCGGCGCGCCAAGGAAGCCTTCGCCTACTACCGCGACGGCATGAGCGCCCAGGCCGATGGCGAATACGCCGAAGCGCTGGACAACTACCAGGAGGCCCTCAAGCTCGAGGACGACCCCAACGACAAGGCCTTCATCCTCTACAACATGGCTCTGGTGTTCGCCAGCAACGGTGAACACCAGAGAGCCCTCGACCACTACGGCCAGGCCCTGGATCTCAACAGCAAGATGCCCCAGGCCCTCAACAACATGGCGGTGATCCATCACCACCTGGGCTCACTCGCTGAGGAACAGGGGAACAGCGATGAAGCCGATCGCCAGTTCGATCTGGCGGCCGATTTCTGGAGTAAGGCGATCCGCCTGGCCCCGAACAACTACATCGAGGCCCAGAACTGGTTGAAAACCAGCGGCCGCGGCAACGTCGACGTCTACTTCTGAGCTGAC
>CAIOXF010000366.1 GCA_903862155.1 uncultured cyanobacterium
ACATCCACGAACACGGGGGTGGCGCCCACGGCGCTGATCGCCTCGGCGGTGGCGAAGAAGCTGAAGGAGGCGGTGATCACCTCATCCCCCGGCCCGATGCCCAGGCCGCGCAACGCCAGAATCAAGGCATCGGTGCCGCTGTTGCAGCCCACGGCGTGGGGCACACCCACCGACTCCGCGAAGGCCGTCTCGAACTCGGCGACCGTACTACCGCCGATGTACTGGCCGCTGCGCAGCACCCGCAGCACGGCCTGGTCGAGGTCCTCGCCGAGCGCGTTGATCTGCTCGCTGAGGCTGAACGGGGGCACTTGCATGGCGGCAACCTTAAGCTGCCTGATCAGCGAGCCCAGTGCGGTCCGCGACCGAGATGCCATTTCCAGGGCCGAGAGTACGGCGGCGATGGCGTTGCACAGATCCAGGCCGTCGAGGGGTTCGTTGTTGCCAGGGCGGCTGGCATCGAGCTGACCCCGACAGGCCAGGCGGTGCTCACGGTTGAACAGGACCAGATCGTGGTGCAGGCGGCGCGGAGGGCGTGGGCCAGCCGCAGCACTCGGCCTGTTCCCGCAGTCCATCGGGGCCGTCTTGGGGGTGGGTGAGGGTGCTGTTGGAGCTGATCGCCAGCCAGGCCAGATCGGACTTGGCCCTGCCGAATTGGCGGCCTGGATCGCTGCGAGCGGAAGTGGCTCGCCGAGGGACAGCATCGTGGACGCCGTGACAGCGTTACCGGATGCCTAACCCTGAGCGCGCATTCCGGACAACATGCGCGGCCACCGGGCTGCTGGCGCTGCTGGCGGGCTGCGTGCCGGCTCACCGCAACGCCACCTGGGCCATCTATTCGTTGCAGCGCCGCGTGCCCCACGACGGATTGGCGGTGGTGAGCCAGCCCGACGGCTATGGCTTGCACATCTGGATCGATACCGACACCAGCAAGACCGGCGTCTGCAGTCCCCGCTGGACGCCCGATGCGGCGCGCCTGTTCAACGGCAACGGCACGGCCCCATTCAGCTCCGGTCTTGCCACCCGGGAGGAGTTCTTCCAGGCCGTGGGCCGTAGCGACGTGCAGCGGGCCCTCCGCGCTGAGAGCGAGGCGCTGTGCCAATCGCGGGCGCCCCGTAGCCGCTTCCAGTGGCAGGATCCGCCCCGCAAGCCCTCCGAGGTGAAACCCCAGCGCTATCCGCTGCTGGAGGAGCCCGATCTGCTCAGCGATCCGAACGCCGTGGAGCGCAGCGAGCAGCAGCTGTTGGAAGGAGGCCAGAACGCTCAGTGATCCAGCTCAGTAGCCACCCCACACCAGCGGCTCGGCCTGGCGCCAGTAGCGGCTGAAGCGCTGCAGGTTGGCCGGGGTGTTTAGCGCCACGAAGGGCTCAGGCTCCAGCACCGTGATCGCTAGCTCGTGCTCAATGGCGCTGCGGATGAGTGCAAAGCGCGGATCCACCGCGGCGCTGGTGATCACCCCATCGGCCTGGTGCTGGCGGGCGAAGGCCAGCACCTGCTCGGCCACGTCGCCCTTGCGGATCGACACCGGTAGCTCCAGCAGGCATTCGTAGAGGAAGCCCAGGCGCTTGAGGCTGATGGCCTGCTCGCGGATCAGGGCCTCGTCGAATACGAACACCGCCGGCCGGCCGGGATGGGCCTGCAGGGCGGGGTTGGCGGGGCCGAGGGCCTCGCCGTGGATCCAGAGGATGGGTTGCTTCATGGCGCTGCCGGCGCGAACAATCGCTCCTGCAGTGCCTCGTAACTGGCATCAAACGGGCAGGTGCCCTTGGCCGCGGCGTCGCAGCGCGCGCAGAGCGAGCTGCCTGCGTAACGCTCGAGGTTTGAGCGATTGAAGATGTACGGCTTGTGGCTGAAGCTGCTGGCCACCCACTGCCAGCTGAGGTTGTTGCTGGCCGGGTCGCCGTCGAGCAGGTGCTGCAGAAACCAGCGCGCACCCGCCTGCCACTGCACCCGCCGCCAGTGCACCACGTAGGCCGCCATCCACATGCGGGCGTGGTTGTGCAGCCAACCCGTGGTCACCAACTCTTGGGAGAAGGCATCCATGCAGGCCAGGCCCGTGCGCGCCTCGGCCAGGTCGGCCGGGAGCTCGTTGGCGTAGCTGGCGGGGCTGTGGCCCGTTTTGAGCGGCTCCTGGTTGTGCCAGATGCCATCCCCCAGCTGGCGCCACACGCGCTGCCAGAAATCGCGCCAGCCCAGCTCGTTGATCAGCTTCTCGCCCGCCTCACGGCCGCCGCCAGCGCGCAGCTTCTGAAACACCGCCTCGCGCACCTCGGCCAGGCTCAGCACCCCGTGGCGGATATAGGGCGAGAGGCGCGTCACGGCGCCATCGAGGAAGTTGCGGCTGCGGCCATAGCGGGCTGGGTTTGCGGCCTGCCGCAGCTGTTCAGCCGCCTGGCGCCCGCCGCGGATCGGGCTCAGGCCGCCGGGTGCTTCCGGAAACAGCTCACGCAGCTGGGCTTCCAGCTCAGCGCGGCTGGCGAACTGGCGCGGCAGGTCGGCGGGCGGTGAGGCCACGGAAAGGGGGTGGGGGAGAATCGCCCCACTCTCCCCGGCCCCGATGCTCCTCGATCTGCGCGGCAAGAAAGCCCTGGTTACGGGCATCGCCAACAACAAGTCGATCGCCTGGGGCATCGCGCAGCAACTGCACGCCGCCGGCGCCGAGCTGGGCGTCACCTACCTGCCGGATGAGAAGGGCCGCTTCGAGGGCAAGGTGCGCGAGCTCACCGCTCCCCTGGCCCCCGCTCTGTTCGAGCCCCTCAACGTGCAGGACCCGGCCCAGATCGAAGCCGTGTTCAGCAAAGTGAAGGAGCAGTGGGGCTCGATCGATGTGCTGGTGCACTACCTGGCCTTCGCCGGCAAAGACGAGCTGATCGGCGACTACAGCGCCATCAGCCCCGAGGGCTTTGCCCGGGCCCTGGAGGTAAGCGCCTATTCGCTGGCGCCCCTGTGCCGCTACGCCAAGCCCCTGTTCAACGAGGGCGGCAGC
>CAIOXF010000367.1 GCA_903862155.1 uncultured cyanobacterium
AGGCCTTCGCCGGCCTGCGGCACCAGGCCAGCTGCCTCTCGCTGCCGCAGCGCTTCGAACAACAGGGTGGCCGCCGCCACGCTCACATTCAGCGACTGCACCATGCCGCTCATCGGGATCACCACCGCCTGATCCACTGCGTTTGCCATCTCCTCGCTCAGGCCCCATTTCTCGGCACCGAGCACGAAGGCCGTGGGGCCGGTGAAGTCGCACTGGCGGTAGTCCACGGCCTCCACCGAGAGGTGGGTGCCGTACAGCTTGAAGCCCTGAGCTTTCAGGGTTTGCACTGCCGCCAGGCTGTTGGCGTGGGTGTGCAGCGGCACCCACTTCTGGCTGCCCTGGGCGGTGCTGTTGAACGTGCGCAGGCGTCCTTGCAGGCTCACCACATGGGCCTCGAGCGCGCCCACCGCATCGCAGGTGCGCAGGATCGCCGAGAGGTTGTGGGGCTTCTCCACCTGCTCCAGCAGCACCGTGAGATCCCCCATGCGCCGATCCAGCACGGCCTTCAGCCGCTCAAACCGTCGGGGCAGCAGGGGCATGGGCAGCATGGGGCGATGGCTGTTCCCAGCTTCGACCAACGCGTGTACGCCGCGGTGCTGCAGATCCCCTATGGGCACCTGGCCACCTATGGGCAGATTGCGGAGTTGATCGGGGCGTATGGCTGCGCGCGGCAGGTGGGTTGGGCGCTGCGGCGGTTGGAGCTGCCCAGTGCGGTGCCGTGGCATCGGGTGGTGAATGCCAGGGGCCAGGTGAGCATGAGCCTGAGCCGTGAGGGCAGCGACTGGATGCAGCGCGAGCTGCTGATCGCGGAGGGGATTCCAGTGGATGGGGAGGGGCGGTTGCCGCTGTCGCGGTTTCTCTGGACGGTGGAGGCGCTGCCTGGGGCACCGCCAGCGGACACAGTGGGGTGATGCCGCCGTTGCCGATGGCTTCACCTGCCGCTTCCACTGCTAAATCCAGCCCCAAGGAGGCCGTGCCCGTGGGCCTTGCGGCGCGGCAGGCGGCCTGGCAGGTGTTGCAGGCGGTGGCCAGTGGGGCCTACGCCGATGCGGCCCTGGAGCGGGAGCTGCAGCGCAGCAAGCTCGAGCCGGCCGATCGGGCGCTCGTGACCGAGCTGGCCTACGGCGCCATTCGCCAGCGACGTTTGCTGGATGCCTGGCTCGACCAGGTGGGCAAGGTGCCGGCGCGCAAGCAGCCGCCCAAGTTGCGCTGGCTGCTGCACCTGGGCCTCTACCAACTGCTGTTCAGCGCGCGGGTACCGGCCTCCGCTGCCGTGAGCACCACCGTGGAGCTGGCCAAGCGCGGCGGGCTGGCCCGGTTGGCGCCGGTGGCCAACGGCATGCTGCGGGCCGTGCTGCGCCGGCGGGAGGAGGTCGCGCCAGGCGAGGTGGATGCGGGCAGCTCTGGCGCAGCCGCTGCAGCTCTGGAGCCCTGGCTGGGGCTGGATCTGCCCTCCGATCCAGCCGAGGCCCTGGCCCTCAGGCGCTCCCTGCCCCTGTGGCTGGCGGCATTGCTGCGGGAGTGGCTGTCTGCTGATCGCGCCGAAGCCTTCGCGTTGGCCTGCAATCAACCGCCACCGCTCGACCTGCGGGTGAATTCCCTGCGCTGCAGCTCGGAGCAGCTGCTCACCGTGCTCAAGGAGGCAGGGGTGGAGGCCGAGCCGATTGCCGGCCTCTCTGCGGGCATTCATTTGAGTGGGCGCACCGGTGATCTGCGCCGATTGCCCGGGTTTGGGGAGGGCCATTGGTGCGTGCAAGACCGGGCGGCTCAGCGCATCGCCCTGCTGCTGGAGCCCCAGCCCGGCCACCAGGTGCTGGATGCCTGTGCGGCTCCCGGCGGTAAGAGCACCCACCTGGCTGAACTGATGGGGGATCGGGGCACGATCTGGGCGGTGGATCGCTCCGAGGCGCGGCTGGAGCGGGTGCGGCGTAATGCCGATCGTTTGGGGCTCAGCTGCATCCGCACCATGGCGGCGGAAGCCCAACACCTCACGGAGCAGAAGCCCCAGTGGCTTGGGCACTTCGATCGGATCCTGCTGGATGCGCCCTGCTCCGGCCTGGGCACCCTGGCCCGCCATGCCGATGCCCGCTGGCGGATTACGCCAGAGGCGATTGAGGAACTCACTGCGCTCCAGCGCCAGCTGCTGGAGGGAATGCTGCCGTTGCTGGCCTCCAAGGGCCGGCTGGTGTACGCCACCTGCACCGTGCATCCGGCCGAAAACTGCGAACTGCTGGCGGCGTTCCTGGCGGATCACCCCGACTGGCATCTGATCAGCAGCAGCCAGAGTTGGCCAGGCGATGCGGCCGGTGGCGACGGGTTCTACGCCGCTGTGATCGAGCGGCGCTCCTGATCAGGGCAGGGGCGGTGCGGCCACCGGCGGCGGGGGTGCCGTGACGGGTGGTGGCGGCGCTGCCGGTGGTACCGCTGGCGCGATGGCAGGTGCCGGTGCGCTGGCGGCCGGCGATGGAGTTGGCCGCTCGCCGCCCGCCGGTGCGCTGGCCCCCGGCTCTCCGTTGTCAGTTGGTGGCTTCCATTGGCTTTCGGTGGGCTCCTGGGGCTTGGGCCAGAGGCTCAGTCCGCCGCCGCGCTTCTGCTCCGGTTTCTTGTCGCGCACGTAGGTGCCGGTGAGTTCCGGCTTGGGGGGGAACTTGCGCACGGGCAGATCCTTCACGATCGGCGCCATGAAGCTGTTCCAGGCCAGGGTGGCTACCACGGAGGTGGAGCGCGTTTCGCGGCTGTTGTCGTAGCCCAGCCACACGCCGGTGGTGAGCTGGGGGATCGCGCCGATGAACCAGAGGTCGCGGCCGCCCTCGGAGGTGCCGGTTTTGCCGGCCACGGGGCGATCCCGCAGCGCTGCTCCGGTGCCGGTGCCGCCGGTCACCACCTGCTGCAGCATCCACACCATCGCGTCGGCAATGTCACTGGCCACCGCCCGGGTGCCTTTGTCCCCGTTGGCGCGGCGGCTCCAGAGCAGTTCGCCATTGGGGCCGAGGATCTCCTCGAACGGCGTGGGCTTCACATAGATGCCGCGGTTCACGATCGCCGCATAGGCCGCCGTCATGTCGAGCACGGTTTGCTCGTAGGCGCCGATCGCCATCGGATAGAAGCGCCCCAGTGGCCGGGTCACGCCGATCCCCAGGCTCTTGGCGGTGTCGATCACCTTGTCGAAGCCCAGCTCCTCCAGCAGAGCCACCGCCACCACGTTGAGCGAGTTCTGCAGGGCCACCCACATCGGCACGTTGCCCATGTAGCGGTTGCCGAAGTTGCGCGGGCAGTAGCCGCGGAAGCAGCGGGCCGAATCCTTCAGCACCCGCTCGGGTTTCATGCCCTCCTTCACGGCCGTGAGGTACACGAACAACTTGAAGGTGGACCCTGGCGAGCGCAGGGCCTGGGTGGCCCGGTTGAACTGGCTTTTGGCGAAGTCTTTGCCGCCCACCAGCGCCCGCACCAGGCCGGTGCCCGGCTCCATGGCCACCAGCGCGCCTTCCATCTCGCCGGGGGCGTACTGGTTAATGGTTCTCTGAGCCTGGTCCTGCCACTTGAGGTTCACGCTGCTGCGCACCGTGAGGCCGCCCACCTCCAGCTGCTCGGGCGTGAGCACGCGCGGCAGCTCCTGCTGCACCCAGCTCGAGAAGTAGGGCGCGCGGCTCACCCAGTACTTGGGCTCGGCCGGCTTGAGCTCCAGGGGGGTGGCGTTGGCTTCGGCCTGCTCGGTGGCGGAGATGAAGCCCGCTTCCTCCATGCGCCGCAACACGATGGCGCGCCGCTGCAGGGCCAGATCGGGATTGACCAGTGGCGAATACACCGATGGGGCAGGGGGCAGGCCAGCGATCAGGGCCGCCTCCGGCAGGGTGAGCTGGGCTGGGGTTTTCGAGAAGTAGATCCAGGCCGCATCGGCCACGCCGTAGGCGCTGGAGCCGAGGTACACCACGTTCAGGTACTCGGTGAGGATCTGCTCCTTGCTCAGCTGGCGCTCCAGCTTTCCTGCCAGTGCCGCCTCCTTGAGTTTGCGGATGATCGTGCGGTCTTGGCTCAGGAACACCGTGCGAGCGAGCTGCTGGGTGATCGTGCTGGCCCCTTCTTCCACCGAGCGCTGGGTGATGTTGCGCACCAGGGCCCGGGCGATCCCGGCTGGATCAACACCGGCGTGCTGATAGAAGCGGCGATCTTCCGCCGCCACAAAGGCCTGCTCCACCAGCGGTGGCACTTGGCCAGGGCTCAGTTTCTCGCGGCTGGCCGGGCCGATGGTCTGCACCACCTCGCCATCGGCCGAAAGGATCGTGAGGGTGCCGGGCCTGTTGAACGTGCTGATTCGCCGCGCGTCGGGAAGGAGCGCATCCACTCCACTCACCAGGGCCGCTTGCCCTAGGGCCACACCGCCACCGATTGCCAGGGCCAGCAGGCCACTGCGCAGGAGATGGTTGCGGCCGCGCCGTTTCACATCACGCCACCAGAGTGCTGTGGCCCACAGCCAGGGCCGTCACCAACATTCCAAGTACCAGGAATGGCTGGGCGCTGGCCTGATACTTCACGTCAAACGCCACGGGATCGCGCAGTAGCCAGATGTCCTGGAACGTGATCTGGGGCACGATCAACAGCACCAGCAGCACGGCTGCGAAATGCTGGCCGATGCCAATCAACACAGCCACCATCGCCAGCTGGAACAGATCGATCATCGCGGCACTGATCCAGCTGGCCTTCTCGATACCAAAGGCCACGGGCAGGCTTTGCAGCCCCAAGGCTCGATCACCTTCCACGCTCTTGAAGTCGTTCACCACTGCGATTCCGAGGCCAGCCAGGGAATAGGCCAGGGTGAGGATTGCGGTGGTCCAGGTGAGGTGGCCGAACAGGGCCTGACCGGCCCACCAGGGCAAGGCGATGTAGCTGGCGCCCAGGGCGTAATTGCCAAGCCATCCGTTCTGCTTGAGCTTCAGCGGAGGTGCCGAATAGATGAAGCTCACGAAAGAGCCTCCCAGTGCCAGCAGGAACAGCACCGGGGTGGTGTGGCCCGCCCAGAGATCAAGGCCATAGGCCACCGCCAGGCCAGCCAGCAGCAGCACCCAGATCTGGGCTTTCACCTGCCAAAGCGGGATTGCACCAGAGGGAATCGGCCGGTAGGGCTCGTTGATCGCGTCGATCTCGCGGTCGTAGTAGTCGTTGATCGTTTGGGTGTAGCCAGCCAACAACGGCCCGCTCATCACCATGCAGGCGATCGAAGCACCCACGTCAGGCAGGGCCCAGTGGAAGTTGCCGGAGGCAGCCGCGCCACACAGCACGCCCCAGATCAAGGGAATCCAGGTGACCGGCTTCATCAACTGGAGCCGGATCTTCCAGATATCGGAGGTGCCGGAGGCACCTTTCATCCCCAGCAATTGGCGTGCGGCGCTACCGCTTGTGGCCTCGGGATTGGGGCTGTTGCTCAAGGGAGCCTCGGGCGCGGGCTGATCAGGCAAGCGCGATCTCGTCTTCGAAGAACCAGGCGGTCTGGCCGTTGCTCAGCTTCACCACCACCCCGATGCCCTTGCCGTCGACGGTGCGGAAGCCGGACACCGTGCCTGAGGCATCGGCCTTCAGTGCTTCGACCAGCTCAGCCGAAATGCGGTCGCGCACCCGGGTGACCCGCACCTTCGAACCGATCTGGACGGTGTCTGAGGTGGCAGCCTGGGACATGGCCGGCGCGACTTGGAAAAGTGGCGCAACCCTACCAGCGCCCACCGGAGCACCTGCATGGTTGCCAAGCGGATCATCCCCTGCCTCGACGTGGCCGATGGCCGGGTGGTGAAGGGGGTGAATTTCGTGGGCCTGCGCGACGCCGGCGACCCGGTGGAGCTGGCCTGCCGCTACAGCGCCTCCGGCGCCGATGAACTGGTGTTTCTTGATATCGCGGCCAGCCACCAGGGGCGCGCCACCCTCGTGGGCCTGGTGCAGCGCACCGCTGAGGCGGTGACCATTCCCTTCACGGTGGGTGGTGGCATCAGCAGCGTGGAGGGCATTACGGAATTGCTGCGCGCCGGTGCCGACAAGATCAGCCTCAATTCCTCCGCGGTGCGCGAGCCCGAGCTGGTGAGCCGTGGCGCCGAGCGCTTCGGCTGCCAGTGCATCGTGGTGGCGATCGATGCGCGCCGCCGCGAAGGGCCTGATCTGGGTTGGGACGTGTATGTGAAAGGAGGCCGCGAGAACACCGGCCTCGATGCGGTGGCCTGGGCCCGGCGCGTGGTGGAACTGGGGGCGGGGGAAATTCTGCTCACCTCGATGGATGGGGATGGCACCCAGGCCGGCTACGACCTGGCCCTCACCCGAGCGGTGGCCGAGGCAGTGGAGGTGCCGGTGATCGCCTCGGGCGGCGCAGGCTGCATGGATCACATCGCCCAGGCCCTGGAGAGCGGCAAGGCCTCAGCGGCGCTGCTGGCCTCCCTGCTGCACGACGGCGTGCTCACCGTGCAGGACATCAAGGCCGACCTGCTGGGCCGCGGCCTCAACGTGCGCCCGCTGGAGACACGGGAGACCGACGTTGCGCTTCGTGCACCTCTGTAAAGCGTCGTTACATTGGATCTCATCTAGAAGCCCCATCCCCTTGAACGCCCTGTTCGCGTTGCCTTCGCCCCTGGCCACGGCCGTTGCGTTGGCGATGGTGGCGGCCGTGGTGGCGCTCGTGGCCTGGGCCCTGCAGCTGATGCAGGCGGCCAGTGACCGCCGGGAGTTTTCGCTGATGCTGGCGGGTTGCATGGTGTGTTCCGCCGCCGTGGGCCTGGCCACCGTGATGGTGCTCACCCTCACCAGCCCTGATCGCATCGCGAGCCGGGCGATGCTGGCCCCGCCCGATTCCGGTGTGAGCTTGGATTCGATCGTGCTGCCCTGGGATGGGCAGCTTTAAGCCCGGGGATCCGGGGGATGTGCGCGAGCTGTTCGACAGCATTGCCCCCCGCTACGACCAGCTCAACGACCTGCTGAGCCTGGGGCTGCACCGGGTGTGGAAGCGGCGGGCCGTCGGCTGGCTCAAGCCGCGAGCTGGTCAGAAGCTGCTCGATCTGTGCTGCGGCACCGGCGATCTGGCTTTGGTGCTGGCCGAGAAGGTGCGCCCCGGCGGTCACGTGCTGGGCCTGGATGCGGCGGCTGAGCCCCTGCGGCTGGCGTTGCAGCGCTCTAGCCGCCAGAGCTGGCTGCCGGTGGGCTGGCAGCAGGGCGATGCCCTGGCCACCGGCTTGCCCCAGGCCTCGTTCGATGGCGCCGTGATGGCCTACGGCCTGCGCAACCTCCCCGACCCAGCCGCCGGCCTGGCCGAGCTGCGGCGGGTGCTCAGGCCAGGTGGCCGCGCGGCGGTGCTCGATTTCAACCGCGCTGATCGTTCCTCCCCGGGGGCTGGGGTGCAGCAGGGCTTCCAGCGCGCCTACCTCCGCAGGCTGGTGGTGCCCACGGCCCGGGCCTTCGGGGTGCTTCACCAATACGCTTACCTGGAGGAAAGCCTGCAGCGCTTCCCCACCGGCCCCGAGCAGGAACGCCTCGCCCGCGAGGCCGGCTTCAGCCACGCTCACCACCGTTTGCTGGCCGCCGGCCAGATGGGGCTGCTGGAGCTGGTGGCCTGAGCGGCTTGGCTGAACAGTTCTGGTCCCTCGGCGCTCACAATGGCCGCACGATCGGGCCGCAGACGCCGTGCACTTCCAGGACATCATCCAGACGCTGAATCGCTTCTGGGCGGAGCGCGGCTGCCTGATCCTGCAGCCCTACGACACCGAGAAGGGGGCCGGCACCATGAGCCCCCACACCGTGCTGCGGGCGATCGGGCCGGA
>CAIOXF010000368.1 GCA_903862155.1 uncultured cyanobacterium
CCATGCCGCCGCCCACGTAGGGCAGGGCCTTGTTCACCACATTGGGGCCCACCAGGGCACTGGATTGCGCCTGGCGGATCGCTTCCTGGAAATTGCTGCTGGCCGGCATGGCGCACCAGTTCAAGAACTCCGCCCATCCTGGCAGCGCTGAACAGGCTTCGCTGGCTGCTGTGAAGGGCGGTTCTCCCCCCTGCCCGCGGACCTCAGCGGCGGCGGTGCTGGTCGCGGTTGGCGTAGGCGGTCACCAGGCGCTGCACCAACGGGTGGCGCACCACGTCGGCGGCGGTGAGCCGGCAGATGGCCACGCCTTCCACCCCATCGAGCACCTCGGCCGCTTCGATCAGGCCGCTCAGGCAGCCCGGCGGCAGGTCGATCTGGGTGGGGTCGCCGGTGACGACCATGCGGGAGCCCTCACCCAGGCGGGTGAGCACCATGCGCATCTGGGCGGTGGTGGTGTTCTGGGCCTCGTCGAGGATCACGAACGCATCGGCCAAGGTGCGGCCGCGCATGTAGGCCAGCGGGGCCACCTCGATCACGTTCTTTTCGATCAGGGCCGCGGTGCGCTCCTGGCCCAGCAGGGTGTGCAGGGCGTCGTAAAGGGGGCGCAGGTAGGGATCCACCTTCTGCTGCAGATCGCCGGGCAGAAATCCCAGGCGCTCACCCGCTTCCACGGCGGGCCGGGTGAGGATCAGACGCTCCACCTTGCGCTCCTGCAGCATCCGTACGGCCTGCACGGCGGCCAGGAAGGTTTTGCCGGTGCCTGCTGGGCCGAGGGCCAGGGTGAGGTCGTGGCGCTCGATCGCATCCACGTAGGCCTTTTGTTTGAGGGTGCGCGGGCGCAGCAGCTTGCCGCTCTGGCTGCGCGCCAGCACCTGGTAGCCCAGCTGCTGATGCTCCTCTCCGCGCCCGGTGTCGAGGGCGGTAAGGGCGGTCTGCACATCGACCGCCGTGACTTGCTGCCCCTCTTGCCAGAGGGGGCGCAGCAGTTCCACAAGCCCGCTAGCCCGCTCCAGTTGGCTGGGGCGCCCGCGCAGCTGCAAAGACAAACCCCGCAACACCAACGAGACACCGGTGAGGGCCTCGAGGCGATGCAGGGTGGATTCGGCGTCGCCTGCCAAGGCCAGGGCGGCGTCTTGGTCCGGCAGGTCGATCGTGAAGGTGGTGAGGCTGGGGGCCCCGCTCATGGGGGCGGGCCTCAGGCTTCGGCGGCTTCTTCGGCGGGAGCTTCAGCAGCAGCGGCCTCGGCGGCAGCAGCTGCGGCGGCCTCAGCGGCTTCCTTCGCTGCCTGCTTGGCAGCAGCTTCACGGGCAGCGGCCTGCTTCTTCTGGCCGATCACCACAGAGGGACGCACGGTCTTCTCGACCAGGCCGCCACGCTCGAGCAGGGTGAGCACCGAGTCGGTGGGCTGGGCGCCCTGCTGGAGGCGGGCTCGGATGGCCTCGGTGTCGAGACGGGTTTCCTTGGTGCGGGGGTTGTAGAAGCCCAGCTCCTCCAGCGGACGACCGTCACGGCGCGAGGTGCTGTTGACGGCCACGAGGCGGAAACTCGCTTCCCGCTTCTTTCCAAACCGCTTCAGGCGGAGCTTGATCATCGTGGCCTAGCCGCTAGGTGTGCAAACAACCAATGTACCTGCCGGGGTGACACCCCTTAGAGGTCGCCGAAGCCCTTGCGCTTCTTGGCGGGCTTAGGGGCCTTGGGGCTGCCGCCACCGCCCCGGCCGCGGCCGCCACCGGGCATTCCGCCCATTCCCGGCATGCCACCGGGGAACCCGGGCATTCCACCCATGCCAGGCATGCCGCCCATCCCGGGGAAGCCCCCCATCCCGGGCATTCCCGGCATGCCACCGCGGGTCATCTGCTGCATGAAGCCGCGCATCTTCTGGAAGTCGGCCAGCACCTTGTCCACATCGGCTGGCGCATGGCCGCTACCGCTGGCGATCCGGCGGCGGCGGCTGGGGCTGGAGGCCAGCAGGTCGGGGTTTTCCCGCTCGGCCTGGGTCATCGAGCCGATCATCGCCTCGATCTTCTTGAGCTGCTCCTCGCCCTGCTTGAGCATGCCGTCGTCGATCTTGTTCATCCCCGGGATCAGCTTCATCAGGCCGCCCAGGGAGCCCATCCGCTTGATCAGGCGCATCTGCTGCACGAAGTCGGAGAAGTCGAAGGTGGCTTCCTGGAGCTTTTGCTGCATCCGGGCCACATCGGCCAGCTCCACCTCCTTCTGGGCCTTCTCCACCAGGGTGAGCACATCGCCCATGCCGAGGATGCGGCTGGCCATCCGCTCGGGGTGGAACGGCTGCAGCGCCTCCACCTTCTCGCCGGTGCCGATGAACTTGATCGGCGCGCCGCTCACCTTGCGGATCGAGAGGGCCGCGCCACCCCGGGAATCGCCGTCGAGCTTGGTGAGCACGGCACCGGTGATGCCCACCTGCTCGTGGAAGGCGCGGGTGAGATCGGCGGCCTCCTGGCCGATCATCGAATCCACCACCAGCAGCACCTCATCGGGCTGCACGGCCTCGCGGATCCGCACCATCTCCTCCATCATCGATTGATCGATCTGGAGGCGGCCGGCGGTGTCCACCAGCACCACGTCGAAGCCTTCGCTCTTGCCCTTCGCGATGCCCGCCGCGGCGATGTCTTCTGGCTTGGCTTCGGTGCCGAGGCTGAACACCTCCACGCCGATCTGGCCGCCGAGGGTGTTCAGCTGATCGATGGCCGCCGGGCGGTACACGTCGGCCCCCACCAGCAGCGCCTTGCGGCCCTTCTCCTTGAGGTGCAGCCCGAGCTTGGCGGTGGCGGTGGTTTTACCGGCGCCCTGCAGGCCGGCCATGAGCACCACCGTGGGCTCACCCGGCTTGCCGCCCTCGGCCAGCGGGGCGTTCTCGCCACCCATGGTGTCCACGAGTTGCTCGTGCACCACCTGGATGAACTTCTGATCCGGGCTGATGCCCCGCACCACCTCGGCGCCGAGGGCCTTCTTGCGCACCTCCTCTACGAACTCCTTCACCACCGGGAGGCTCACATCGGCCTCCAGCAGGGCGCGGCGCACGTCCTTCAGGGCGCCGTCGATGTTGCTTTCGCTGATCGCCCCCTGGCCGCGGAGGTTCTTGACGGCGTCCTCAAACCGTTGGGAGAGCTCGTCGAACATCCGGATGGGCCTGGGGTTTGTACCTGAATCGTAAAAACCGGTGCGTGGCGGCCCCGCCCCGTGCCCGGATCAGGCCTTGCGGAAGCTCACCATCCGCCAGATGCCGTCGCTGCCCCGGCCGAACACGTAGCGGTTGGTGAGCTGCAGCTCGGTGGGCTCTCCCACGGGCTGGCCTGCGGCATCGAGGCGGCGGTCGGCGTAGCGGAGTTGCACCGTCGCCACGATGCGGTTGGCATCGCGCTCATCCACCGAGAGTCCTTCCACGGTGGTCTTGATCTCCTGGGTGGTGCTGGCCGACTGATCTTCGGCCCGCTGCTGCTGGAGGCGCTCCACCTGGATTGGCGCCGCTAGCCCATCCAGGGGCTGGTCAGCCTCGCGGCCGGCCAGCACGGCGGCCTTGGCGTCCAGCCAAGCCTCCAGCAGGGTTCGCAACTGCATTTCCGTGGGGGCCTCCGCCTTGAGCGGCAGGGCGGGGGCCGGTGCGGCAACGGGCGGCTTGGCCACGGGTGCCGGCTTGGGCAGGGCGGCGGGCTGTACCGGCAGGGGAGTGGGTGCCGGGCGATTCAGCCGTAGCCCCACGGCTGCGGCGATCAGCACCACACCGGCTCCGGCTCCGGCGGCAATCCAGACGCGCTGGGGGTGGGTTTTGAGCTCCTCGATGCTCGGCAGGGCGGGCAGGGCCGGCAGCGCGAAACGCGGCAGCTGGAACTGGGGCAGACGCCAGTGGGCAGGCCAGAGCCGGGCGGGTTCGTCGTCGGGTTCCCAGAGGTCGTCGTCGGCGTTGGTGCTGCTGAAGCCACGCGGCGGAGCCGAGGGCAGCGGGGCGGCAGGCTCGCTGAAGTCGATCTGGGGCGTCCAGCTGCTGAACGGGTTGGTATCCGGCTCGGGAGTCGCGGCTGCGGGCTCCACCGGCGCTGGAGCTGCAGCCACTGTTGCCATGGGTTGGGCCTCCGACCTGTCGTGGCGCTCCACCCAGGTCTGCACATCCCGGTCGGCGAAGTAGGCCTCCAGATCCGGATCGGCTTCCAGGTCGCGGTAGCCGGTGAGCACGTCGCGGGCGAGCCAGTCGCGGCAGTAAGCGCAGAGCTGGCCCAGGGGATCGCCGCTCTGCTGCTCGGCCCAGCGGCGCAGCTGGGGATCGGCCCCCTCAGCGAAGCTGGCCAGGCCCGCCGGCACATGGCCCAGCAGCAGGTGAAGGCAGGCGAGCAGCGGTTGCATGCCCTGTTGGCCGCTGGCGTCAAGGCGATCCAGGGCCTCCTGGATGCGTTCGGGTTTGCGTTGGGCGAAGCCCGAGGCGGTGAGGGCGGTGGCGGCCAGGAAGTTCGCCGCGGTGGAGCCATCGGCCCAGCGGCTGAACAGATCCACCTGCTCCTGCACGGTGAGATAGGTGCGGATCTGTTTGAAAAAGGTCTGGAAGTCGGCGGCTGGCAGGCCGGTGCCGCTCTCGGCGTCGAGGCCGCCGCGCTCCTGCACCAGCTCCTCCAGCAGGGCCAGGCCCTCGTTCCGCTCGCTGGTGTTGGCCAGTTCGCGGCTCAGCAGGTCGAGCACCCGGTAGGGCCGCAGGCCACTGAGTTCATCGCTGATCTGCTGGCGGATGGCCGGCAGCTGGCCCATGCGCTGCAGCAGCTGCAGGCCCTGGCGTAGCACCCGGGCGGCCTGCTCGTAGTGGCGCTGCTGATGCAGTTCGGCGGCGGCGGCCAGGCAGGCCAGGCCCGCCAGCAGGGTGAGGTCGGCTTCTCGGCCACTGCCCAGGGCCGGGGCCTGGGGCGGCTGGAGGGCCTTGCTGGCCAGCTCGAAGCATTCCTGTGGCTGGCCTGCCTCCAACAGCAAGAGCAGCCCGCCCACTTCCTTGCTGGAGGGCACATCCAGGGCCGGCATCACGCTCTCGCCGCTGGAGGCCAGGGTGGTGAGATCGGCTTCGTAGGCGGCCCGGCGCTGGCTGTCGGTGAGCAGGTCGGCGGAGCTGCGCAGCAGGTCTTCGCGGGCTTGAAGGGCTTCGTGGGTGAAGCCCTGATCGGGGGCCCGGTCGATGCGGAGCTGCAGGGCATGCAGCACGGCCTGGGCATCGGTGGTGGGGCCTACGCCGAGCAACCGGAAATGATCGATCGGCAGTTCCAAGCGGGCCCCATCGCTGGTGCGCGACTGTAGGCAGCGTCTGTGGTTTTGGCCGTTTTCGTCACCCTTTGCGGAAACGGACCCCGTACAGTTCAGACAGCTTCAGGCTCCCAGATCCGTCCCATGACCCAGGCAGACATGAGTCGCGATCTCGCCGCAGCCTCGGGCGCTCCCGCCTGCTCGGCCGACTCGACCCATGTGGCCGGCCCCCACGCCGAGCGCCTGGAAAACCTCTATCCATCCACCCCGGCCACCGTGACGCGCGAGGAAGGGCTGATGCTCTACCGCGACATGGTGCTTGGTCGGCGCTTTGAAGATAAGTGCGCCGAGATGTATTACCGGGGCAAGATGTTCGGCTTCGTGCATCTCTACAACGGCCAGGAAGCCGTGAGCACGGGCGTGATCAAGGCGATGAAGATGCAGTACGACTGGTTCTGCAGCACCTACCGCGATCACGTGCATGCCCTCAGCTGCGGCGTGCCGGCCCGCGAGGTGATGAGCGAGCTGTTCGGCAAGGAGACTGGTTGCAGCAAGGGCCGCGGTGGCTCGATGCACCTGTTTTCTAAGGAGCATCATTTGCTGGGTGGCTATGCCTTCATCGGTGAAGGCATTCCCGTGGCCCTCGGCGCTGCCTTCACCAGCCGCTACAAGCGCGATGCTTTGGGTGATGCCAGCAGTGATGCGGTGACTGCTGCCTTCTTTGGCGATGGCACCTGCAACATCGGGCAGTTCTACGAGTGCCTAAACATGGCGGCGCTGTGGAAGCTCCCCATCATTTTTGTGGTGGAGAACAACAAGTGGGCCATCGGCATGGACCATAACCGCGCCACCAGTGATCCCGAGATCTGGCGCAAAGCCGCTGCCTTCGGCATGGCCGGAGAAGAAGTGGATGGCATGGACGTGTTGGCCGTGCGCGCTGCCGCCCAGCGGGCCGTCGAGCGAGCCCGCGCCGGTGAAGGCCCCACCCTGCTGGAGTGCCTCACCTATCGCTACCGCGGCCACTCCCTCGCCGACCCCGACGAGCTGCGTGCCGAGGCCGAGAAGGAGTTCTGGGCCAAGCGTGATCCGATCAAGCGCCTGGCCGCCCAACTGATCGAGCAGAACCTCGCCAGCGCCGACGAGCTCAAGGGCATCGATCAGGAGATCGACGCCGTCGTGGCCGACTGCGTGGAGTTTGCTCTGGCGGCGCCCGAGCCCAATCCGGAAGAACTCACCCGCTACATCTGGGCAGAAGACTGATTCTCTAAAGCCCGTGCAGCCGGGCCTGCTCTGCAGCGGCCCGGAACACCAGGCCGTGGCGCTCTACCAGAGGTTCCAGATCGTCGTTGCCGCCGCCAATCACGGTGGCAATGGGCATGCGCCCACGCAGGCAGGCGTCGAGCACCATCCTGTCCCGGTTGAGCAACCCCCTCACTGCTGAGCACCAGCTTTCTTAGCCGGTCTTGCCGGTGTGGGTCCACCCCGGCGTTGTAGAGCACCAGCTCGGGCCTCACCTGATCCAGCAGATCGGGCAGCGCATCGCCGATGGCGGCCTGAATGAACCGCTTGTCGCCTACTTGTCCGATCTGGGTATGGGACTCGAAAGATATTGTTGCGTTGATATCGCCTGTGCTGGTTTGGCGGTGTTGTGGTTGGCGGAGATTGTAAAGCGATTATCTCTGCTTTGAAGTCAAAGCGTTCCTGCTCAGGGCTTGGGATGGTCCGCGGCTCGCTACCCCTTGCGGCCTTTGCCAAGCTCGTTACTATGGGCTCAAGATCAACTTCGTGCGAAGGACGTGCGGGCTCTCAAAGATTGTGCGCCCGGTGACAGTGTATTGATGACCGCCCAAGGCGCTAGGGCCAACAGGATTCTTCATGTTGCGAAGACTACCTGCTTATCGTTCGCCTTGATTGCAGCGGTCCTTGGGGCCTTGATGCATCCAGTCTTCTGGGCCGTCAATAGTGACCAGCCCATTGGTTTCCTGTCTCGACCGCAGGCTCTTTACATTCTTATAGCGTTCTCTCAAGTTTCTGTAATTATATGCTTGGCGGTGGCCCTGCTTCGGGATTTGCCTAGGGCTGGTTGCAAGGGTATGGTGATCGTTCGGAAGCGTAAGCGTTTACTGTCTAAGCCAATTTATGTTAGGGATTGGTTCTTGATTAGTTGGCAAAATGGTGCTATGAGCTGGCATTGCTCCCGAGATCTTTTAGCAGAGCCTTCGTTGAGTAGTTCTGGCTCGAGCCTGCCTGTCTTGGCGACTAAGGCCCAGCGGCCACCTCGGCAATTGCGTCGAGGCTCGGCCAATCCTCTTGATCGGCAAGCTGCGTAGCTCTGCTGTGATTCTTTGGCTAATCGCTCGTAAAATAATTGCGAAAAAGTGGGTCCTCGGTGCAACAGCGTATTTTAAACCCTGCTCTTTAATTGCTGATTATCCTGCTTGGTATCGGTGAAAGCTGGCCTTGATCGCCCCTGATTTGGGATCTAGGGTGTTGTCGCTTTGAAGGCCATGATTGGTTGCGCAAATAGTTAAGGACTGCATGGATAGGCAAAGGCCTCCATGGTCGCTGCCAGTGATTGAAGAGACGCTTCTTCGTGGCACTTGTTCGATAGCTATGGATTGGGGAAGGGTTGATGCAGCTAGGATCAACCCTGCTCAAACCCCTTTTAAGTACTGGGCTGTGGCTATCGAATCAATCGGATACTGATGTCTACTCGTCAACGCGGCGGAATAGGCGGAGTGATAGCTGAGCGGTGGCCTCAGTCCCGCACGCGGCCCCGCCGGTCTCAAGCGCTGCTCAGAAGGTGGGCGGCAGACGGCGCGTGAGGTTGCGCAGCTTACGCAGGGCCTTGAGTTCCACTTGGCGTACCCGCTCGCGGGACACCTCCAGCATCCGGCCGATCTCGGCCAGGGTGTGGCGCTCTTCCCCCTCCAGTCCGAAGCGCAGGTTGAGCACCTGGCGCTCCTGGTCGCTCAGATAGCTCATCCAACGGCCCAGTTGCTCCTGGTGGATGCCCCGCTCGACCTGCTCCAGGGGCTCTTCGTTGGACGAGTCGGCGATCAGATCGCCCAAGAAGCTGCGGCCTTCGTCCCCGTTCACCGGGGCATCCAGGCTGGAGGTGGTGAGGGCCTGGCGCAGCAGCCCATCGAGTTCATCGAGGGGCATGTTGAGCGCCTCGGCGATTTCGCGGCGGCTGGGCAGGGCGCCGAGCTTGTGGGCGAGCTCCAGGCTCACCTTGCGGATGGTGCTGAGCCGTTCGCTCAGGTGCACCGGCAGGCGAATGGTGCGCGATTGGCAGGCGATCGCACGCGTCATGCTCTGGCGAATCCACCAGAACGCATAGGTGGAGAACTTGTAACCACGGGTGGGGTCGAACTTCTCAACGGCCCGCTCCAAGCCGAGGGAGCCTTCCTGAATCAGATCGAGAAGTTCCAGGCCTTTGCCTTGATACTTCTTGGCAACGCTTACGACAAGGCGCAAATTGGCCTTCATCATGCGCTCCTTGGAGCGCTTGCCGATGCGAATGAGTTTCCGCTCTTTCTCGCTATAGCTTTCTTTGTTGTCTTCCAGCAGCTGCATCATGGTTTGCACCTGGTTGCCGAGCTCGATCTCCTCGGCGGCTGTGAGCAGGGGCTCGCGGCCGATTGTGGCCAGATACCAACTGATCGGGTCGGCACTGCGGCGCCGACTGCTCTCGCTATCCCGTACGGCTGTTGCTGTCATCCCTCATCCACTGTTCGTGGAGACGACTATCGGCTCAGCGAGTGATTGATGGGCCATTGCTTCAGCAAGGCTTCAGCTTTGGCTTGCAAAAGGTTGCAGCTTGTTTGTTTTCTCTGATGCGCCCTTCATCAGGGGCACGATTTGTCCGAAAGCGTTGCTGCTTCGCGCGGTCGGTTGTCCTCGCAGTGCAAGAGTCGAGCAATCAACTCCGGGCTGGGCACCCTTCCCTGCTGCTGCAGGGTGAGCCCAGCGTTGGCATGGGCCAGGGCCGCCGCCGCAAGCCAGCAGGCATCGGCCCGGTCGCCGCTGGCCAGCGCCATCGCCCCGCGACCTGCGGCGAAGCCAGCCAGTACATCCCCCAGCCCGGTCCGCGCTGCGGCCGGGGCCGATCGCATCACCTGCCAGCGCCGCCCGTCTGGCGCTGCGATCACGGTGTGGGACCCCTTGAGCAGCACCGCCGCTCCGCTCTGGCAGGCGGCCTGGGCAGCGGCCTCTAGGGGCGGCCGCTCGGTGAGCGCGGGAAACAGGCGTGTGAACTCACCGGCGTGGGGCGTGATCCAGGTGGGCCCCCGCCGCCGCTGCAGCCAGGCCGCGTTGGTGCGGTTGAGGCCGTCGGCATCAAGCACAAGCAGGCCCGGGAATGCCTGCAGCCGCTGCCAGGCTGCAGTTTCTTCCGGGCTTGGCCCTCCTTGTGGGCAGCCGATGCCGGGACCGAGCAGCAGCGCATCGAGCCGCTCGAGATCCGCGTCGGCCAGCCCGGCCAGCGAGAGGTTTCCGGCCCCATCGCTGGCCAGGCTGCGCTGCAGCACGGCGTGGGGCAGCCAGCGCCACAGCTCACTGGCCACGGCTTGCGGCAGTGCGGCCCTGAGGCTGCCGCAGCCACTGGCATCGGCCCCCAGCAGGGAAAGGGCGGCCGCGCCTCGGTAGCGATCACTCCCCGCCAGCAGCAGCACCCGGCCACGGCCGTATTTGCCAGCGGCGGGGTTGAGCGCGAGTGGGGGCACTGTGGCCAGATCTCCAGGCTCTAGGCCCAGGGGTTGCTCGAGCGGCAGCTGGTCGAGCAAGGGGCCGGGCAAGCCCAGCTCCATCCGCTCCACCTGGCCCACCCAGGCCAGGGCCTGGTCTTGCACCAGCCCGGTTTTCAGCAGACCGATGGCATAGGTGGTGTGGGCGCAGGCGGCGGTTGTGCCGAGCAGGCGGCCGGTGTTGCTGCAAAGGCCCGTGGGGCCATCCACCGCCACCAGGGTGTGGGGCCGCTGGGCCTGGCGCTGGGCCAACAGGGTTTCGATGGCGACGCCGGGGGCGCGGCTCTGGCCGATCCCGAACAGGGCGTCGATCCACAGGGCTTCGCCGCTGGGCTCCGGCGGCTCCTGCAGCCGGGGGATCCCAAGCCAGAGGCCGTGGCGCAGATGGCGCTCGCTGAGTGGCTTATAGCGCTCAAACGGGCTCCAGATCGCCACCTGGATCCCGGCCAGGTGCAGCTCCCGGGCGATTACCAGCCCATCGCCGCCGTTGTGGCCCGGCCCCACTAGCACCACGGCTCCGTGGCGGGCCAGATAGGAGCCCCATTGCTGCTGGATGCGCTGGGTTATGGCCAGGGCCGCCTTCTCCATCAGCGCCTCCACCGGCAGGCCGCTGGCGAACAGCTGCTGCTCCAGGGCGGCCATCTGCTCGCTACTCACCAGCAGGTGGGCCGCGTTGCGTTCCGGCCAGGCGGGAGGGGGCTGCATCAAGGCAGGCACTGGGGGCTCGGTTTCATGATGGTGAGATCTCCTGCTCGCACCAGCCCCCGCTCTGTTGACCGCCACTCCCACCGCCACTCCCGCCGCCACGGCCCTCACCCCCGGCACCTGCGTGACCCCCGCCGGCGCTGCGGCCCTGGAGCGGCTGCGGGCCTGGCCAGGCGAGCACCGCGTGGCGGTGGGGCTCTCGGGCGGCGTGGACAGTTCGCTCACCGCGGCTCTGCTGGTGGATGCGGGCTGGGATGTGGAGGGCCTCACCCTCTGGCTGATGAGCGGCAAGGGGGCCTGCTGCGCCGAGGGCCTCGTGGATGCAGCTGGCATCTGCGAGCAGCTTGGGGTTCCGCACCACGTGGTGGATTTCCGCGACCATTTCAAGGAACAGATTGTTGATTTCCTGGTGGAGGGCTACGGCGACGGGGTGACGCCCCTGCCCTGCTCGCGCTGCAACCGGGAGGTGAAGTTCGGCCCGATGCTGCACTGGGCCCAGGAGGAGCGCGGCATCGCGCGCATCGCCACGGGCCACTACGCCAGGGTGCGCCACGGCGAGCAGAGCGACAACGGCCGCCATCAGTTGTTGCGAGGGCTCGATGCCCGCAAAGACCAGAGCTATTTCCTCTACGACCTGCCCCAGGAGGCCCTGGGCCGGCTGGTGTTTCCTCTGGGCGAACTCACCAAGCCCGACACCCGCGCCGAGGCCGAGCAGCGGGGTCTGCGCACTGCCCAGAAGCCCGAGAGCCAAGACCTCTGCCTGGCGGACCACTACGGCTCGATGCGGGCCTTTCTCGATGCCCATCTGCCGCCGCGGCAGGGAGAGATCGTGCTCACCGATGGCACCGTGCTGGGCCAGCACGACGGCATCCAGCACTTCACGATCGGCCAGCGCAAGGGCCTGGGCTTGGCCTGGAAGGTGCCGTTGCATGTGGTGCGCATCGACGGCGCCATGAACCGGGTGGTGGTAGCACCCCGCTCAGAGGCCGCGCGGGGCGATGCGGTGGTGGGCGCGGTGAATTGGGTGTCGATCGCACCGCCAGAGCAGGCACTGGAGGTGGAAGTGCAGGTGCGCTACCGCAGCGGGCCGGAACGGGCCCTGCTCACGCCGATCCCCGCCACCGAATCCGACCATGTCGCTGGTCGCCCCCATCGCTGCCGGGTGGAGTTTGCCGAGGAGCAGTTCTCGATCACGCCTGGCCAGGCGGCGGTGTTCTATGCGGGCGAGATCCTGCTGGGCGGCGGCCTAATCCAGCGCGATCACCAGTAGGGATCGCTGGCCCACTGCACGCTGAGGCTTCCGCTGCGGCTGGCGGGAACGGTGGCGATGCAGGCGCGTACCATCTGGCCGTTCACGTCGATTTCGCAGGCCCCGCAGCTGCCGCCCATGCAGCCGGTGGGGATGGTCACGCCCGCTTCCCGTGCCGCCAGCAGCCAGTCGGTGCCGGCCAGGGCCTGGCTGTTGCGGCCATCGGGCCAGGTGATCGTCACCAGCCGCGTCATGGCGTGATCAGGGGCGAGAGATTCACATGCTGCGCGAAGGCATCGGCCAGCCGATTGAGCAGTGCCTCCCGTTGGCGGCTGTGGTGCGGTTGCTGCTCACTGAGTGGCGGAAGGCCCTGGCGTTGGCGCAGCTGGTTGAGCCAGCGGCGTCGCCAGGGGCCGCTTTCGAACACCCCATGCAGGTAGGTGCCGGCCACCACACCCCCCTGATCGCCGAACGGTTGCCACCAGCCGAGGGCGTCATCGTTGGCCAGGGGCTGGCAGGGCGGTGCTGCTCCCTCCGCAACGCCATCACCTGCCAGTTCGGTGATGCCGCGGTGCAGCTCGAAGCCCTCCAGCTCCAACGCACTGCTGTGGCCTGGAATGGCGGGCCACAGTGCTCGGCTGCGGCGTTGGCGCAGGGCCTTCCCTGCTCCGAAGGTGGTGCGCAGCGGCAGCAGGTTCAGCCCTGCGGTGCTGAGCGCTCCACCTTCCAGTCGCTGGGGGTCGTGGAGTTCGCGGCCGAGCAGTTGCATGCCGCCACAGATCCCGAACACCTGGCCGCCGCTGGCGGCGTAGTGGCCCAGCGCCTGGCCCAGGCCGCTGGTGTTGAGGGCCTCCAGATCGCGCAGGGTCTGCTTGCTGCCCGGTACCACCACCGCATCGGGGTTGCCCAGCTCCTCTCCAGGCGCCACCCAGCGCAGCTGCACGGTGGGTTCAGCTTCCAGCGGGTCGAGGTCGGAGAAGTTGCTCAGCGAGGGCAGCTTGAGCACGGCGATCTCCAGTTCGGCGCCGCGTTTTCGGCCGCGGCGTTCCAGCAGATCCAGCGAGTCTTCCGGGGGAAAGAGCTCATCGAGCCAGGGCATCACGCCCAGCACTGGGATGCCGGTGTGGGCCTCCAGCCAGCGCCGCCCCTCATTAAACAGTTCGCGGCGGCCGCGGAAGCGGTTGATCAGCAAGCCGCGGATCAGCGGACGCTCCACCGGCCGCAGCAGCGCCAACGTGCCCACCAGCTGGGCGAACACCCCGCCCCGCTCAATGTCGGCCACCAGGATGCAGCGGGCGCGCAGGTATTGCGCCAGGCGCAAATTGGTGAGATCGCGCGGCTGCAGGTTCACCTCCACCGGGCTGCCGGCCCCCTCCAGCACCAACCGCCCACTGGGATACGCAGCCTGCAGGTCGCTCAGCCCGCTGCGGATCGCTGCCCAGCCCGGCCGGAACCAATCGCGGTAGTAGTGCTCTGCGCGGCAACTGCCCACCGATTGCCCCAGGTGGATCACCTCACTGGTGCTGTCGCCCTGGGGTTTGAGCAGCACCGGGTTCATGGCGCACTGGGGCTCGAGCCCTGCCGCCCATGCCTGCAGGGCCTGGGAATAGGCCATCTCGCCGCCGGCCTGATCCACCCAGGCGTTGTTGCTCATGTTCTGCCCCTTGAACGGCAGTGGCGTTTCACCGCGCCGGCGCAGCACCCGGCAGAGGGCGGCCGTCATCAACGACTTGCCGGCGCCGCTGCTGGTGCCCAGCACCATCAGGGGGTTGGGGGATGGTGCGCTCATGCTTTCGCAGCACTGTGGGTTTCAAACCAGAGCTCCAGCTCTTGCCATGGCAATTCGCCCGCTGCAAGCCGCTGAATCATCAGCACCACGCTTTCGTTGCTGGCGTTGAAGCTGCATCCGTTCAGCCCGAGAAACACCACCGCCACCAGAAAACCCGTGCGCTTGTTGCCATCACTGAACGGATGTGCCCGCACGATGGCTTCGGCATAGGCAGCTGCAAGTTGAGCCGTGGTGGTCAGCTCTCCGTAGCTCCATCGCTGCTGGGGTCTGGCCAGTGCAGCATCAAGAGCCGATTGGCTGCGTACTCCTTGCAAACCACCGTGCTCCAGGGTTTGTTGGCGATGGATGGCCTGCACGGCCAACGCAGGCACCCAGCGCGGTTCAGGTCTGGCGGTCAACGGGCCAGTTCTCGCAGTGCCGGTTGGAACTGACGTGCCGCTTCAGTGGCGAGGGCCAGTGCTTCCTGAACCGTTGGATCAAACGGTGAGAGCAGGATGCCGTGTTCGGTTTCGATGGCTTGCACGCGATCGCCGGGCGCCAGATGGAAGCGACGTGCCATCTCAGCCGGGATCGTTGCACTCACCGAACCGCCTGCCTGGCGCAGGGTGACTTCCGTGGCCATGGAGCTGAGCCCGTGGAGCACAAGAATGCTACGGATGCTTGATGGCCGCCGGGGGAGCTCAGATCCGCGGCCGGTGCCGCCGCAGCCAGTGGCCCAGGCGGCTGAGTGGGGAGGAGCAGGGGATCTCGCCAGGGATGGCACTGAGCAGGTCGCGGCCCATGGGGGTGAGGCGCACCCGTTCGGTGAGGCCCTGGCCGTCCACCTCACGGCGCAGCACACCCAGCTGGATCAGCCAGATCAGGTGGCCTTCCACTGCATTGGCGTTCAGGGGCCTTCGGCTGTAGGTAGCGCCGGCAGTGGCAATGGCGCTGCTGCTCAGAGCCGAGCTGGCCAGGGTGTCGTAGAGGGCGCGGCGAAACGGCAGGCAGCCCAGTGCCTGGCGAGCCCGCTTCAGGGCTCGGGTGTCGATGCCTGGCAGGGCTGCAGTGTCCAAAGGCCGTTGCAAAGCCGTGGCTGCATCCAAGCATTCATGAGGTTTCCCCGGCCCCGAAGCGGCCGCTCAGGGCCTGGGGCGTGATCGTGCGCGCCTGGAAGTTCACGCCGGCCCACTGTTGATAGGCCGCCAGGGAGCGTTCTCTGCCCAGGCCGTAGCGGCCCAGGTTGGCGCCGTCGTTGAGCAGGGCTTTGGTGCGTTGCAGGGAGCGCTGGTTGAGCTTGCTCCAGCTGGCGTGGTCGGCCCAGTGGGTGGTGTGGCTGCCGCCACTGCGTTTGTAGAGGTGATACAGCGCGGGCTGGTCTGGATTGAACAGCTCATAGCCGCTGGTCCAGAGGCGGGCGGCCAGGGTGGTTTCCTCTCCGTAGAAGTAGAGCTCCGGGTCGTAGGGCGCGGCTTCGATGAGGGAGCTTGGGCCAAACAGCATCCCGGCACTCAAGAAGGCGCCGGTTGGCGGCGCGCTGGGAAGGCCATCGGGGATGGGAAAGGTGCTGATGCCTTGCAGGCGCAGGATGCCATGCTCATCAAATTCCTTGGCGGCCAGGATCGGCAGCAGGCCGCGGTCGAGCTGTTCGGTTCCCGTGCCTGGCTCGATGCTGAAGCCGTTGGGGTAGCAACTCAGCACCGCCCGGGGATGGCCGGCGCGTTGCCAGCTGGCCAGCAGGGTGATGTCCCAGTCGGGTTCGGCCCGCATGTGGCTGTCGATCTGGAGTGTGAAGGCTTCGCCGTTCCAGAGCTGCTGGCAGCGGGAGCGGGCCCAGCACACCCCCTGGCTGTCGCTGGCATCGTGCTGATCAATCCGCTGCTGCTGCCAATCCGGCAGGCTCAGCGGCCCGCAGGCCGCGTCGGCAGGATCGTTGCGGCGCCATTGCAGGCACACCCCGAAGCTCAGCCGCTCGGGATGGCGGGCGCGGGCCAGCAGGTTGGCAATGGTGGGCCCGCATTGGGGGTCGCGGTAGCTGGCGATCTGGATGAAGATGCGCTCCACCGCTTTGCCCTCGGGCTGAGGCTCGCCAGCCTATGGACTCCGCCGCAGCTCAGCTTTCTCGCTTGGATGTCCGTCCATTGGATGACGATTGGCGAGGCTGGTTGCAGCTCAACCGGGATCGCGGCTGCGACCGGCGCGTGCTGTTCGAGAAGGCGGCGGCCCAGGGTTTCGATCGCCAGGCGATCGCCCTGGAATTGGGTGGCTGGCGCGCGGTGGGCGTTGAGCCGCCCGACACCGAGGCTCCCGAACCGGAGCCCTCACGCTCCGGGGATCTCTGGCAGCGGCTGGCCCAGGCCCCGCTCACCCGCCCCGGCACCACGCCACGGGCCTGGCGGCTGGACACACCTCTTGCCCAGATTTACGAGATTCCCGGCCTGCTCAGCCGTCAGGAATGCGCGGCGGTGATGGCCGCCATCGAGCAGTCGCTCAAGCCATCAACCGTGACCCGCGGCCCCAGCGACTACCGCACCAGCAGCACCTGCCACCTGGGCAGTGCTGCGCCAGAGCTGGCCCGGGAGCTGGACCGTCGCTTTGCGGCATTGATTGGTGTGGATCCGGCGTTTTCAGAGCCGCTGCAGGGCCAGCGCTACGACCCCGGCCAGTACTTCAAGGCCCATACCGATTGGTTTGCCCCCGGTACGAACGAATACACGGAGCACACCAACCCTGGCGGGCAGCGCACCTGGACCCTGATGGTTTACCTGAATGCCGTTGAGCGCGGCGGTGAAACCTGTTTTGAGCGCATTGGCCGCTGTTTCACTCCCGTACCCGGCACGGCAGTGGCCTGGAACAACCTGCTCCTCGACGGTCGACCCAACCACCACACCCTGCATGAGGCGATGCCGGTGGAGGCTGGGCGTAAGTATGTGATCACCAAATGGTTCCGCGCCGAAACCGGGCGCATCCTCCGTGATCAGCTCTGAGCTGCCCCTGCTGCTGGCCTCTGCATCGCCTGCCCGGCGCCGCTTGTTGGAGCAGGCTCGGATTCCCCATCGCGTGCAGGTGAGTGGGGTGGATGAAGACGCCATCACCCATGCCGATCCAGCCCAGTTGGTGCAGGCCTTGGCGGCCGCGAAGGCTGGGGCGGTGCATCAGCAACTGGAGGCGGCTGGGGAGTTGGCAGGCCTCAGTGGCGTGCTCGGTTGTGATTCGGTGCTCGCCTTTGGGGGCGAGGTGTTTGGCAAGCCGGCGGATGCGGCGGAAGCCATCGCCCGGTGGCAGCAGATGGCGGGAAGCGCCGGGGAGCTCCACACCGGGCACTGCCTGCTCACTGCTGGTTGTGGTGCGGCGCTGCCGCCTCAGGGCACCACCATCACCACCCGTGTGTACTTCGCACCGCTGTCGTTGGCGCAGATCGAGGCCTATGTGGCCACCGGCGAACCGTTGCAATGTGCCGGTGCCTTTGCCCTGGAGGGTGTGGGCGGACTGGTGGTGGAACGGATCGACGGCTGCTTTTCCAATGTGATTGGCCTCAGCTTGCCGCTGCTGCGGCAGTGGCTGAGCCACTGAAGCTGTTACAGAACCGCAACTGGTTGGTGGGCGTCGCTGGCCGTGGCTAACGCATAGGGAGTGCGTTGTCGATCCCTGTGATGAA
>CAIOXF010000369.1 GCA_903862155.1 uncultured cyanobacterium
CGCGCGGCCGATTGCCAGGCCCAGGCCGCTGTGCCCGCCGCGATCCACCCCACTCCAGAAGCGATCGAACACCTGCTCCCGCAAGTCTGGCGGGATTCCGGGGCCCTGATCACGCACCGCCACCAGCACCTGCCGGCTCGTTGTCTGCACGTTGAGGGTCACGCGGCCGGCCTCCGGGCTGAGCTGCAGTTGGATGGCGCACCCGTTCGCCTGGGGGGTGTAGCAGCGCACCAGGTCTTCCAGCAGCTCCAGCAGTTCGCCCATGCGGCGGCTGAGGCGATCGAGCTCAGTCCAGGCCAGGCCGGGCTGTTGTCGCAACTCGCTTGGAACCCCCGCCAGCAGGGTGCGCAGTGCCGTGAGCGGATGGCGCAGTTCGTGGGAGGCATCGGCCGTGAAGCGCTGCAGGGCGCTCACCTGCTGCTGAAGCGGCAGGAAGGCGGCCCGCAGCATGCGACGACCCACCAGCAATGCCGCCATGGCCGTCACGATGCCACCGAGCAGGAGGCCGCGCCGCAGACGTTGCAGATCGGCAAGCGCGGCATGGTCGGAGAGGGCCACCCGCACGAACCCAAGCCGCTCCAGCGCTGCCGTTGCCGCGAGCTGGCGCAGCTCCGCGCGTTGATCCTCAGTGCGCTGGTGGGCGATGTCCCAGTAGAGGGTGCCGGAGAAGGAGATCAGCAGCAGCAGCGCGAAGCCGCCCCCCTGCAGGAGCAGACGCCGTTTGAGCTGCAGGGGGTCAGGCGGCAGCGCTGGCGTGGAGCCTGTAGCCGTGGCCATAGACCGTTTCGATCAGGTTCGGGTCACAGCCCGCGGCCATGAGTTTCTGACGCAGGTTGCGCATATGGGCGCGCAACAGGTGCTCCAGGAGCAGGGCTTCCTTGGGGGTGAGCTCCAGGGGATCCCCGTGCACCAGTGCAACGGTCTGCCCCGGCTGGTGTACCAAGGGTCCCCAGCTGTGCTGGGTCTGCAGCGGGCGATCAGCCCGTCGCAGCAGGGCCGCCAGGCGGACCCGCAGCAATTCGGGATCGAACGGTTTGACGACGTAGTCATCGGCCCCGCCCTCGTAGCCCAATTGTTTGTCGCTGCGCCCATCCCGGGCGGTGAGCATCAGCACCAGGGGCTGATGGCGCGGGAGCCGGCGCAGCTGCCGGCAGATGTTCAGCCCATCGGTGTCGGGCAAGCCCAGATCGAGCAGCACCAGATCAAAGCGCTCCTGCGCCAGCCAGCCCATGGCTTCGGCTCCGGTGCCCGCCACCTCCAGGCCATATCCCCACTGCAGGGTGCTGAGGTTGCTGGCCGCTCAGCCCGCGGCATCACGGCAGGCCCGAATCGGGCTATGCTCATAGAAGCAATCGCGGGGTTTGGGTGATGGCCGATCACGTTGTGGTGCTGGAGAGTGCACAACCATTCGAGCCCGTTTGCGACGCCCTGGCTCGGGCAGTGAGTGCCCACGGCTTCGGTGTGATCGGCAGCCACAACCTGGGCGAAACCTTCCGCGGCAAGGGACTGTCGTTCCCGGAAGAGTGCCGTGTGTTTGAGGTCTGTGAGCCGCACCAGGCGGCGCGGGTGCTGGGGGCCGACATGCAACTTTCGACCGCGTTGCCCTGCCGCATCAGTGTGTACACGGAAGCGGGCCGCACCAAAGTGGCCATGGTGCGGCCCCAGGGACTGCTGCAGATGCTTTCCAGCGACCCAGCCTTGGCAGAAGTGGCCGGAGAGGTGGAAGCCACCACCCTGGCCATCATTCGGGAGGCTGTGGGCCAGAGCTGAATTCAGCGGCCACACCCTGCTGGCTGGCCAGCCGCATCAGGCCAGCCATGGCCCCCAGGCAGACCAGGCATCCCAGCAACCATTGCCCAGCCCGGTGGTCGAGCGGCGCCAGTTGCAACAACGCCAGGATTGGCGGACTGCTCTGCACCAGAAGCCACAGGCCCAGGCCGATGGCTCCACCCCAGCGAGTGGCGCCGCTGCGGGTGTCTCCGGTGAGCCAGACCAGGGCACCACCTGCGAGTAGCAGCAGCGAAAACACCAGATTGCGCTGAATTGCGGTGGTCATCGCTGGGGCAAATACCAGCACCAAGGCCGCTGCTGTGATCAGCCCGCCCTGCAGCACTGCGCGATGCCAGGTCGCCGGGCCAAAGAGCGGCGCCTGGGGCGGCCGGGGAGGCTGGCGCATCTGCCCGCCCGCTGCCGGAATCCCTTCAAACACAACGGTGCAGGCCGGGTCAATCACCAGATGCAGCAGGGCGATGTGGATCGGCAACAGCAGCATGGGGGCGCCCGGCAGCAGCAGCGGCAACAAGGTGAGTGAAGCGATCGGCAGATGGATCGCCAGGGTGTAGCCCAGGGCGCGCTGCAGGTTGGTTTCGATGCGCCGACCCAGGGCCAACGCCTCCACCAGGCTGGAGAAGCTGTCGTTGAGCAGCACAAGGTCCGCCGACTCGCGGGCCACCGCCGTGCCGCGCCGGCCCATGGCCACACCGATGTCGGCGGCTTTGAGGGATGGGGCGTCGTTGACGCCATCGCCGGTCATGGCCACCACCTCGCCATTGGCCTGCAGCGCCTGCACCAGCTGCAGCTTCTGTTCTGGCAGAACGCGCGCAAACACATCCACCTGCCGCACCCGCTCCGCCAGCACTCTTGGGCTCAGGGCCGTCAACTCAGCACCCGTGATCACGGGGCCCGGTGGCAAGCCCGCCTGATCGGCAATGGCCCGGGCCGTTGGCGGTGCATCACCGGTGATCATCACCACCCGCACACCCGCGGTCTGGGTGCGGGCGATGGCTGCCGGCACCTCCGCACGGACGGGATCGGCCAGGCCCACCAGGCCGACCGGTTCGAAGAGGAAGTCGTGCACATCTCCAGGAACCCCAGCAGGCGGGTCCTGGCCCAGATGCCTGTGACAGGGTGCACCATCCAGGCTGCGCGCCACCGCCAGCACCCGCAGCCCCTCTGCCGCCAACCGCCCTGCCGCGTCGATGAGCTGCCCGGCCCCTTCCGGAGAAAGGTGACACAGATCCGCCACGGCTTCCGGAGCTCCCTTGGCCGCCACGTGGGGCCGACCCTCGGTGTCGTGCCAGAGCTGGGAAAACACCAGCAGATCGCTCTGCAACGGGTATTCGCGCAGCAGCGGCCATTCGGGATGGAGGTGTTCGTCATCCAGGGTTTCCACGCGCGTGAGGGCATGGATCGCCTGCTCCATCGCATCCACCGGGTCGGGGCGGCTGGCAAGCAGGGCCAGCTCCACCAGCCGATGCCAGGGCTCCGCGAGGGGCTGGCCGCCGCGCCAGAGCTCTCCATGCGGCCAGCACATCAGGGCCTGCACGGCCATGCGGTTTTCGGTGAGGGTGCCGGTTTTATCGACCGCCAGCACGGTGGCAGCACCAAGGCTTTCCACCGCCGCGGGCCAGCGGGCCAGCACCCCGATCCGTGCCAGACGCAACGCCCCCAGGGCCAGGAACAGGGCGAGCACCACCGGGATTTCGTTGGGAAGCACCGCCAGTGCCAACGCCAATGCCGCCAGCACGGCCTCCATCCACAGGCCGCTCAGCAGCCCCTGGGCCAGCGCCAGCACGACGCAAGTGGCCAGGGCCACCAGAGTGAGCTGACCGGTAAGCCTGCGGGTGCGGCGCTGCAGCGGTGTGGGCGGAGGTTCCACCCTGCTCAGGCTTTCACCCAGCCGTCCGAGGGCGGTGTCGGCACCTACCGCCACCACCTCGGCCTGGGCGCGGCCACTGGCCACCAGGGATCCGGCGTGCAGCAGTGTTTGCGGCTCGCTGCAGGCCACCGGCAGTGATTCCCCGGTAAGCAGGGAGATATCCAGCCAGAGGCCCACGCCCTCAAGCAAGCGGGCATCAGCAGGAATGCGATCGCCTTCTTCCAACCGCAGTCGATCGCCCACCTGCACCTGCTCGGGCGACAGCTCCAGCGGTTGACCATGGCGCCAGAGCCTGATCCGCGGTGCCGATAGCCGCGCCAGTTCA
>CAIOXF010000370.1 GCA_903862155.1 uncultured cyanobacterium
CCCTCAACGGCAAGTGCAGCACCCTGGGGTTGATGCGCTACACGGTTCAACCCACCAACGGCCAGCCCTGCCCATCCGGCTGGATGAACGTGGGTGGTGGTTACTGCCGCAAGAAGTGAGCCCTTCCCTCACCCTCCTCTACGACGGCGGTTGTCCGCTCTGCGTGCGGGAAGTGCGCTTCCTGGAGCAGCGCGATCGTGCGCGCCATGGCGTTGAACCCCAGCTCCAGTTCGTCGACATCGACGCGGCCACTTACAACCCTGCCGACCACGGCGGCATCGACTACCGGGCAGCCATGGGCCGGATTCACGCCATCGAAGCCGATGGCACCGTGCTGCGCGATGTGGTCGTGTTCCGCCGCGCTTACCAATTGATTGGCCTGGGCTGGCTATATGCCCCCACGGGCTGGCCCCTGATTGGGCCGCTTGCCGATGCCGCCTACGGGTTGTGGGCCCGCTGGCGGCTCGTGCTCACCCGCCGCCCTTCCCTCGATGAGCTGTGCGACGCCCGGGGGCGCTGCCGGCTTTGACGTCACAGAGCACGCCTGACCTGATCGTGATCGGCAGCGGCCTGGGGGGCCTCTGCGCCGGGGCCCTGGCCGCCCGCCATGGGCTGGAGGTGGTGGTGCTGGAAGCCCATGGCACGGCCGGCGGAGCAGCCCATGGGTTTTCTCGGCGGCTGGAGCCAGGCACCTTTCATTTCGAGTCGGGGCCTTCGCTCTGGAGCGGCCTGGGCAGCTGGCCCAGTGCCAACCCGCTGGCTCAGGTGCTGCGGGCCATCGACGAAACGGTGCCGGTTGCTTCCTACCGCGACTGGGGGCTGCTGCTGCCCGAGGGCCAGATCACCGTGGGCGTGGGCCTGGAGCCGTTCCAGGCGGTGGTGCGCGAGCTACGCGGCCCCGCAGCCGTGGAGGAATGGCAGCGGTTCATGGCCTGGCTGGAGCCAAGCTGCCGGGCCGCGCGGGCCCTGCCGCTGCTCAGCCTGCGGGCCGATGGAGGCCTCGCGGCTGCTCTCGGCGGCCAAGCCCTGCAGCTGCTGGCCCAGGCTCCGGCCCTGGCAAGGCTCGGGGGTGCCTTTGGCCCGATCGCCCGCAAACACCTGCGCGATCCCTTCCTGCTCCATTGGGTGGATCTGCTGTGCTTCCTGATCTCCGGGCTGCCGATGGATCACACCAGCAGCGCCGCCATGGCGACGCTGTTTGGGGAGTGGTTTGAGCCCAACGCCCAGCTCGACTATCCGATCGGTGGCAGTCCGGCGGTGGTGGATGCGCTGGTGCGGGGCCTGGAAAAGCATGGCGGCCAGCTGCGCGTAAGCACTCCCGTGGAGCGAATCCTGGTGGATGGCAACCGGGCCGTTGGCGTGGTGCTCCGCAACGGCGACACCCTGCGCTGCCGCCGCGGCGTGATCAGCAACGCCAGCCCCTGGAACACCCTGGCCCTGCTGCCCGAGGAACACGCGCCCCGGCGCTGGCGGGAGCGGCAGGCCGCCACCCCGGCCTGCCGCAGCTTCCTGCACTGGCACTTGGCCCTGCAGAGCAGCCCCGCCATCGAGGCACTTCCCATTCATCACGTGTGGGTAGGCAACTGGGAACGCGGCATCGATGCGGAGCGCAACATGGCCGTGCTCTCAATGCCATCCCTACTCGATCCCCACCTCTCCCCTGCCGGCCATCAGGTGCTGCACGGCTACACCCCAGCCAACGAACCCTGGGAACTGTGGGCTGAACTAGACCGCGGCACCCCCGCCTACGAGGCCCTCAAGGCTGATCGCTGCAGCCTGTTCCACCAGGTGATCGAACCCCTGATCCCCGACTGGCGCGAGCGGCTGGTGCTCGAACTGCAGGGCACCCCACTCACCCACCGCCACTACCTGCGGGCGCACCAGGGCAGTTACGGCCCGGCCTGGCCGGCCGAGAAGGGTCCCTTCCCCGGCGGTCGCACCCCCATTGACGGCCTGGTGCTATGCGGTGCCGGCGTGTTTCCGGGCATCGGCGTACCACCAGTCGCCGTGAGTGGGGCCATGGCGGCCCAC
>CAIOXF010000371.1 GCA_903862155.1 uncultured cyanobacterium
CTGGGTGCGCTGGACCGTTACCGGTGGCAGCCCCTTGGCGGCCAGGGCCTTCTGGAAGATCGCGGTTTCGGCGGTGCTGTAGGCGTCGTCTTGCGCGAAGAACACCGCCACCCGCCGGATCGAGGGATCGCGGCGCAGGGCCTCATCCAGGGAGAGCGGCGCGATCACCGAGCTCTGGGCCGACACGCGGCTGATGAAGTGCCCGATCTGGGGAATGCCTTTGGCCGTGTTGGAGGGGGCCACCACCGGCACGCCGCGGCGCTGGGCGATCGGATCGGCCGCAAACGCCTGCTGCGAGAGCGTGGGGCCGATCAGGGCGACGGCGCCCCGGTTGATCATCAGGTTGAAGGCGGCGATGGCGGTGGCCTCATCGCTGCCCCCGTCTTCCAGTTGCAGGCTGAGCGGGCGCTGGGTGAGCTGCTGCTTTGCCCATTGCTGCGCCAGGTTGATACCAAGGCGCTGGTCTTGGCCGTAGAGATTGGCGTTGCCCGTCAGGGCGATCACGGCGCCGATGGTGAGAGCCCCGCCCGGGCTGCCTGCCCGTGGCAGAGCCTTGGCCGCACGGTCGGCCTGCTGGCCGAGCAACGCCAGGCTGCCCACACCTCCTGCCAGCAAGGCGGCGAGCCGCAGGGCTCCCCGCTGCCGGCGCTGCAGGTGTGGTGCGTTCACGTGACTTGGACCTGCCCCCTGATCAGGCGATGGCGGCGAAGCACTCGCGGAAGGCAGCGATCGTGGCGTCGATGTCTTCGTCGGAGTGGGCCAGGGAGGTGAAGCCCGCCTCGAAGGCGCTGGGGGCGAGGTACACGCCGCGCTCGAGCATGGCGCGGTGGAGCTTGCCGAACCGCACGGTGTCGGCGGCCTTGGCCTCCTCGAAGTTCCGCACCGGCCCCTCGCAGAGGAAGAAGCCAAACATCGCGCTGATCGAGCCGCCGGTGATCGGCAGGCCCGCACTGCGCGCGGCCTCCTGGATGCCGTCGCTGAGGCGCTTGGTGATCGCCTCCAGGCGTTCGTAGGTGCCGGGCTGCTTCAGCAGCTGCAGGGTCTTGATCCCGGCGGTCATCGCCAGCGGATTGCCGCTCAGGGTGCCGGCCTGATACATCGGGCCGGCCGGGGCCACCATCGCCATGATCTCTGCCCGGCCGCCGTAGGCGCCCACCGGCAGGCCGCCGCCGATCACCTTGCCCATGGTGGTGAGGTCGGGGGTGATGCCGAACTTGGCCTGGGCGCCGCCGTAGCTGATGCGGAAGCCCGTCATGACCTCGTCGAACACCAGCAGGGCGCCGTTCTCCTTCGTGAGTTCGCGAATCCCCTCCAGGAAGCCCGGCACCGGCGGGATGAAGCCGGCATTGCCCACCACGGGCTCCAGGATCACGCCGGCAATCTCACCGGGGTTCTCGGCGAAGAGCTTCTTCACCGCCTCCAGGTCGTTGTAAGGGGCGGTGAGGGTGCTGGCAGCGGTGGTGCGGGGCACGCCAGGGGAGTCGGGCAGGCCGAGGGTGGCGACCCCCGAACCGGCCTTCACCAGGAACATGTCGGCGTGACCGTGGTAGCAGCCCTCGAACTTGATGATCTTTTCTCGACCGGTGAAGGCGCGCATGAGGCGCAGCACCGACATGCACGCCTCGGTGCCGCTGTTAACGAAGCGCACCATCTCCACCGACGGCACGGCGTCGATCACCATCTCGGCGAGCTGATTTTCCAGAACGCAGGGGGCGCCGAAGCTGGTGCCCTTGTCGAGGGCCTCATGCAGGGCGGAGAGCACCTCGGGGTGGGCATGGCCGCAGATGGCTGGGCCCCAGCTGCCGATGTAATCGATGTAGCGGTTGCCGTCCACATCCCAGGCGTAGGCGCCCTTCACCCGGTCGAAGACCACGGGTTCACCGCCCACCGAGCGGAAGGCCCGCACGGGGGAGCTCACGCCACCCGGCATCAGTGTCTGGGCGGCGCTGAAGATTTCCTTGGAGCGCGTGGTGGTGTGAGCGGGAGCCGAAACGGGAGCCGAGGTCAAGGCGTGATCCGCAGACGGGAGTGAAAACCGCGCCCATCCTGACCCAGAGTTGGCCCAACTAGAGCCCCGCCTCCACGTCATGGCCACCGGCCAGTCCCCCTCCGCCACCAACTGGCCAGCCCTGGAGCGGCAGCTGCGCCGCCTGCTGCCCCCCCGGGCGGTGGTGGCGGCCCGTCAGGAGCTGCTGGCTTACGACTGCGACGGCCTCACCCTCGATCGCCACCAGCCGCCCTTGGTGGTACTGCCTGAAACCACCGAGCAGGTGGCGGCGGTGGTGCGCCTGTGTCACAGCGAAGGGGTGTCGTTCGTGGCTCGGGGCAGTGGCACGGGGCTATCGGGCGGCGCGGTGGCCGAGCAGGAGGCCTTGGTGATTGCCACCAGCCGCATGCGCGCGATCCTCTCGATTGATCTGCCGAACCGGCGGGTGGTGGTGCAGCCCGGCGTGATCAATAGCTGGGTGACGCGGGCCGTGGCCGGCGATGGCTTCTATTACGCGCCGGATCCATCCAGCCAGGTGGCTTGCAGCATCGGCGGCAACGTGGCCGAGAACTCCGGCGGCGTGCACTGCCTCAAATACGGCGTGACCAGCAATCACGTGCTGGCGTTGGAGGTGGTGCTGCCCGACGGCACGATCACCCAGCTGGGCGGCCAGCTCGATGAGATGCCCGAGCTGGATCTGCGCGGCGCCTTCATCGGCAGCGAGGGCACCCTGGGCATCGCCACGGCCGTCACCCTGCGACTGCTGCAGGCTCCCCAGAGCGTGGCGGTGCTGCTGGCCGATTTCACCTCGATGGAGGCGGCGGGTGAGGCGGTGCGGCTGGTGACGGCCGCGGGCGTCCTGCCGGCCGGGATGGAAATGATGGATCGACTCACGATCGAGGCGGTCGACGACTACTTCGGCCGCGATGAATACCCCCGTGATGCGGCGGCGGTGCTGCTAATTGAGCTCGACGGCCAGGAGCGGGAGGTGGCGGCCGCCGTGACCCTGGCCACCGAGCTGTGTCACCAGGCCGGTGCCCGGGCCGTGCGCCAGGCCCTCGATCCCGAAGAGCGGGCCCTGCTGTGGAAGGGCCGCAAGAGCGCCATCTCAGCCCTGGGTCGCAGCTATCCCAGCTACTACCTCCAAGACGGCGTGGTGCCGCGCAGCGCGCTGCCGAAAGTGCTGGCGGCGATTGAAGAACTCAGCGCCCGCGAAGGCCTGCCGGTGGCCAACGTGTTTCACGCCGGCGACGGCAACCTGCACCCGTTGATCCTCTACCGGGATGGCGAGCCGGGCATCCGCGAGCGGGTGAAGCTGCTGGGGGCCGAAATCCTGCGGCTGTGTGTGGAGGCGGGCGGCAGCATCACCGGGGAGCACGGGGTGGGCAGCGACAAGCGCTGCTATCTCGACTGGATGTACGGCCCCGACGACCTGGCCACCCAGAAACTGCTGCGCCAGGCCCTCGATCCCTACGGGCTGGCCAACCCCGGCAAGCTGTTCCCCACCCCGCGCACCTGCGCCGAATCGGCCCGGCGGGTGCAGGTGCTCAAGGCGGAAGGTGTGGTGCTGCCGGAAGAGGCCGTGGTGGTGTGAGCCGGGTTCAGCGCTCGAGGTTGAGCAACCGGGTGCCGGGGCCTGCGCCCTGCAGGGTGGCCACCTCCTCCATCAGCAGCTGGATCACCTCGTAGCTCACCTCCGGGTGGGCTTTCATCGCCGCCACGATCCGCTGCACGTCGTCGCTGGTGAGGCCGCCGTGGAGGGCCCGTTGGTGCACCTCGTCCCGAGCCCGCTCAAACACCTGCTGCTGCTCAGGGGTGAGGGGCTTGGCCCCTGGGCGATGGATCTCCACGGTGGATCGCGGCAACGGCCTTGATCGCAAGCTAGGCAGGGTTTTCGCTGCCTTCAGTTCGGGTCGCTGCTCCCTAATCAGAGCCAGTCGTCGGCTTCTTCCCCGTCGTCTGGCGGCCAGGCCAGGTTCACCACCACCGGCGTGTGGTCGCTGGGTTGCACGTTGCCGCGCGGGCCCCGGTCGATCACACAGCCGGTGGCGCATTCCGCCAGCTCCTCACTCAAATAGATGTGATCGATGCGCCAGCCCCGGTCGTTGTCCCAGGCGCCGGTGCGGTAGTCCCACCAGCTCCAGTGGCCCGCCTCCTGTTCGAACAGCCGGAACGCATCCACCAGCCGCTCACCCAGCACCTCGCGCAGGGCTGAACGCTCGGCTTCGCTGGCCATGATCCCGCCCGTTAATCGCTCGGGGTCGTAGAGGTCGCGGGCCTCGGGGCCGATGTTGAAGTCGCCCACCATGCAGAGCGGATCGGCCTGCTCCTCCTGGGCCTCCAGGTAGCGCTTCAGGCAGCTCAGCCACTCGAGCTTGTAGCCGTATTTGTCGCTGGTGAGGGAGCTGCCGTTGGGCACATAGAGGTTGAGCACCCGCACCCCTTCCACCAGGGCGCTGATCACCCGTTTCTGGTCGCTCAGTGCACCAGCGTCCGGCAGCAGCGCGCCGAAGCCGATCTGCACGTCCTCCATCGGCAGCCGGCTGAGGATCGCCACGCCGTTGTAGGCCTTCTGGCCGCTGATGGCCGTGGCGTAGCCCAGCTCCTGGAAGGCCGCGTGGGGAAACAGCTCATCGGCCACCTTGGTTTCCTGCAGGCAGAGCACGTCGGGCTGGTCGTGCTGGAGCCAGGCCACCACCTGATCCAGCCGGGTGCGCACCGAGTTCACGTTCCAGGTGGCGATGCGCATGGGCAACCAGGGTTGGGGCAATGGCACCTAGCATCAGTGAGCCGGTCTGCCCCCCCTGATCCGGATCTCCGGCATTCGCCATGGCCTTCTCCAAGCTGTCGCTCTCTGCAGCCCTGGTGGCTGCTCCCCTGATCGGAGCGGCCCTGCTGGGGCAGCCCGCTCTGGCCCAGCAGCAGGGCTACGGGCAAACCCTCGGCACCGGCCAACAGGAGCGCGAAATCAATTTCGGTTCGGGGCCAAACCGCAGCAGTGGCGGCATCCTCGACAGCACCAACCCCATCGACCTGATGAACAAGCTGCGTCGGGGTACGGCCATGGACGACGCCACCCCGCCCGGCGACGCCATCGATGCTGCGCTCAATGACTACCACCACCAGGCTGGGGGCTCGACGGCAACGAAGCCGGGATCTCCTTCGAGCCTTGTGAAGCCTGTCCAGTAGGGCTGCTGGCTGCCTGTTTCGCCCTTAGGCTCTCCAGCCCCCAGGCGGCGGCCACCTGATCTAGCTGGGCATTGAGCGGCCCGCTGGTGAGCTCTCGCGCCATGGTCAGGGAGTTCTGGGCCGCGGCGGTGTTCCCCGCTTCCTGTTGCAGCAACGCCCGGGCCAGAAGGGGCCGGGGATCCCGGGGGAAATCAGCAGCCACCTTCATCAGCGTGGCTTCGGCCTGGGCCCGTTGCCCCTGCTTCTGCTGAATGTTGGCCAGCAGAAGGCCCAGGTTCAGGGCGGCGGGCTTGGGTTTGGGCTTGCTGGCCCGATTCAGGGCGGCCTGCACCATCGCCTGGGCCTGGTTTCCCCGTCCGCTTTCCAGTTGCAGCAGGGCCATCAGCTGCAGTGCCTCGATTTGATCGGGGTGCAGGGCCAGCAGCTGGCGCAGTTCCCGCTCGGCGCCGGGGCGGTCGTTCTGCTCGCGCCGCAGCTCGGCTAATAGCAGCCGCAGGTTCCAGCGGTCGGGATGGCGGTCGGCCAGGGCCTCCAGCAGGCGGGTGGCTTCGGCCTTGCGGTTGAGGGCCACCAGCAGCTCCAGCAGCCGCTGCTGAACAGCCGGACTGGCCTCACCCCGTTGCACGGCAGGCAGCAGCTGCTCCACCTGGCGCTCGATCGCGCCCTGGGCATCGCTTGGCCCGCCCCGTTGCAGCTGCCCCAGCCACCAGCCGGCGCCCAGCGCCAGGGTGGCGATGCCCGCGCCGGCCAGGCCCAGCCACAGGCCGGGACGACGGGGGGCGGAGGGCATCGGCAGGAGCGGCTGGGTTGTCCAGTCTGCCGCCAGAGCCCCACTACATTGGCCGTCGGTCCCAGCGGACCGCCCTCCTCCCGAAGCGATGCGTCAGCACCCCATTTCCCCGGTCACCGAGCCGATGCAGTACCGGGCCATCGGTGTTGTGCGCGGAACCTATGTGCCTACCGACGCGGAGCAGCTCACCCGCGGGGTGTTGCGCTGTGAGGACGGCACGGAAATCGACGCGGTGGTGCTGGGCCGCCTGCTCACCCTGATGCGCCGCCATCTCGACCTTGCGGTGCCCCATCTCTGGGTGGTGTACCCCCGCTCTAAAGAAGAAAACACCCTGCACCTTCAGCTGGTGGGGGTGTGGGAGCCGAGCACACTGGATCCCGAGGCTGCGCAGGCCGATGCCCTGCCCGAGGGCGATGAGTACTTCTCCATCCGCGGCGAGCTGATTTACACCCGCCCCGAAACCGGCGATCTGGTGGTGAAGGTGCGTGTGATGCCCCGCGCCGATGGCAGCAAGCCCGTGCCATTCAAACTGCAGCTCAAGGGAGAGGTACCCCTCGAGCACCTGCGCCATTTCGTGGCCCTCGACATGCGCCGCCAAGGCCAGGAGCTGCACCTGGAGCGCTTCGAAGTGATCGGCCCGGTGGCCCAGCGCGGTAACCGCGGCGGCAAGAAGACCGGCCGCAAGCCCGGCGGCGGTGCCGGTGCCGGTGCCGGTGCTGGTTCCGGTGGCGCTGGTCAGCGCCGTCCCGGTGCCCAGGGCCAGGGGCAGGGCGGCCATCGCAGCGCCGTGAGCCGTCCGGCCCGCTGAGCGCCACGGAGCTGGGGAAGCGGCCATGACCCA
>CAIOXF010000372.1 GCA_903862155.1 uncultured cyanobacterium
ATCCGCTCGCCGCAGGTGGGATCGAGCACCACGTAATGATCGAGCTCCCGCAGCAGGGGATCAGACATGGCCACAGCCCTCGTGGCATCCATCCTGACGGCGCTGCTGACGCTGCTGCCGGCCCGCGCCGCCGACTGGCCCAGCTGGAGCCTGCCGGCACCACTGCCGCGGCCTGGCCACAGCGATCTGGTGTATCCGGCCTGGTTCGAGGGCCGCTGGCAGGTGACCAGCGACGGCATCCGCTACGAGGCCCGCTTCCGCAGCGGGGCCGGCGGCGTGGTGGGAGAGCGGGCCTGCAACGCCGAAGGCGTGGGCCGGGCCCTGCTGGGGGATCAGTTGCTGTCGGTGGATGACGATCCGGCCAACCCCAACCGCCAGATCGCCCGGCTGGCCGGCGATGTGCGCCTGGAATCCACGGTGGTGGGCCGGCGCACCGAAACCAGCGGCCACACCTTCTGGGCCGACGAGCTGGCCCTGCAGGTGCTGCACGGCCCCGGCGAACCACGGGTGAGCCGGGTGGAAACCCTCAGCCGCTATCGGCTTGAAGCCGACGGGAGCATCAGCGGCGAGCAGTGGCAGGCCAGCTACCCCTCACCGGCCCTGGGGCTGGCGGCCGCACCCACCAGCACCGGCTATTACGGCCTCAGCCTCACGCCGCTGGTGCCGGCTCCGGCAGCCGCCCCACCTGGGCCGCAATCCGATCCCGCCAGCTGAACAGGGGCTCCAGCATCGGGTTGTCGGCCAGGCCAGGGGCACCACGACCGGCCAGCGGCGCTCCGGCAGAGGCCGGGAACTTCAGCAGCGAGAGCTGGGCCGCCACCGCCAGATCGGCCAGGCTGAGCTGCTCGCCCACCAGATAAGGGCCAGCGTTCACCAGGGCCAGCAGCAGTTCGAGGTTGGCCTGGAGATGCTCCAGCTCCCCAGCCCCCATGGCATCGGCCATGGCCTCTCCCACGGCCCCCGGCAGACCCGCCACCAGCTGACGCAACGGGCCAGGTGTGGCCTCCGGCAGCAGGGCACCGCGCAACACCGGATCGGCCGCCGCCCCCTGCACCAGGGCCAGGCGGCAACCGGCGGCGAGGGTGGTGTCGGCCCAGTCTTCAAGCAGCAGCACCCGCGCCCGCAGGACCGGATCGGCGGGCAACAGGGCGGGGTCGGGATGGCGCTGCTCCAGATGCAGGGCAATGGCGGTGGAGTCGGCCACCACATCGCTGCCATCCACCAGCACCGGCACCTGGCGCTGGCCCGAGAGCCGGAACAGCTGCAACTGGCCCAGGCCCGGGGTGACCTCCACCACGGTGTAGTCGAGCTGCTTGGCGGCCAGCACGAGGCGCACCTTCTCGCAGAAGGCCGAATGGCGGAATTGGTGCAGGTGCAACATCGGCACATCCGGCGCCTGGGCGGCAGAGTAGCCAGCACCACAAGGTCATTCGGGCTGCCGCACGGCGATGAAGGAGTTTTTCCTCAATGTGACGCGCTACCCGCGCTACCTGGTGGCCTTTGGGCTGGGGGTGGCCAACTCGGTGCTGGAACCCCTGGTGGCTCGCACCCGCAACCCTGTTACGGCGGTGGCCCTGATCGGGGCCGCCATCAGCGGCCTGCTGAGCCTGGGCCTGGTGTTGCGTGCGATGGTGAGTCCAGCACCGCTGGCATAGCCATGGCACAGGGCCGCAGGGTGGAGCGGGTGGCCTCACTGATCCGCCGCGAAATCAGCGAGATGCTGGCCAGCGGAACCATCAAGGACGAGCGGGTGAGCCACGGCTTGGTGAGCGTCACCAACGTGGAAGTGGCCGGCGATCTGCAGCACTGCAAGATCTTCGTGAGCGTGTTTGGCTCTCCGGAAGATCAGGAGCTGGCCATGGCTGGGCTGAAGTCGGCCAGTGCCTACGTGAAGGGTGAACTGAGCCGGCGGCTGCAGATGCGCCGCACCCCCGAGGTGGTGTTCAGCCTGGATCGGGGCATCGAGCGGGGCACCAGCGTGCTGAGCCTGCTCAACAAGCTGGAGGAGGAGCGCCAGGAGAAGGGGGAACCGGCCGAGGGCGGCGACGCCTTCAGCGACTGAATCAGGCGATGGCCAGCTCCGCTGAGCGTCTGAGGCGGCTGTGCGCCGAGCTGGTGGTGGTGCGCGCCAGCGGCCACCTGGGTGATGGGGAGCGGGAGTATCCCCAGTGGGAGCTGCCCAACGCGGAGCTGCAGCGGCTGCTAACCGAGGGCGTGGGCGGGGTGATCCTGCTGGGGGGCCGGGCCAGCGAGCTGCGGCTGCGCACCCGCCAGCTCGAGCAGTGGGCCGGCCAGCCCCTGCTGCTCTGCGCCGATGTGGAGGAGGGGGTGGGCCAGCGCTTCAGCGGGGCCAGCTGGCTGGTGCCGCCCCTGGCCCTGGGGCGCCTCTACGGCAGCGATCCGGAGCGGGCCCTGGGCCTGGCCGAGCGTTACGGGCGCTGCACCGGCCGGGAAGCGCGGATCACCGGCCTGAACTGGGTGCTGGGGCCGGTGTGCGATGTGAACAACAACCCCGCCAACCCGGTGATCAACGTGCGGGCCTGGGGTGAGGAGCCAGCTGCCACCGGCGCCCTGGCGGCAGCCTTCATTCGCGGCCTGCGGGCCGAAGGGGTGCTGAGCTGCGCCAAGCACTTCCCGGGCCACGGCGACACCAGCGTGGATTCCCACCTGGAGCTGCCGCTGCTGCCCCACCCGCTGGAGCGCCTGGAAGCCGTGGAACTGCCGCCGTTTCGCGCGGCCATCGAGGCCGGGGTCAGCGCGGTGATGACCGCCCACCTGGTGCTGCCGGCCCTGGATGGCGAACGGCCC
>CAIOXF010000373.1 GCA_903862155.1 uncultured cyanobacterium
CGGGCGCAGATGCTCTCCACACTCTCCACCTGCTCGATCGGCAGGGGCGTGGCCGCGGGCTTGAGCTCCAGCAGGTCGCGCAGGGCGGTGACCGGCCGGTTTTCCAGCAGGGTCTGGTAAGTGGAGAAGTGGTCGTAGCCCGGGCCGGTCTTCACGGCCGCATGCAGGGCCTTGGCCATCTCCGGGCTGTTGAGGTGGTACTCGCCGCCGGTGCGGTACTGCACGAAGCCCATGAACTCGAGCTTGGTGCGGTCGAGTTCGGGGAAAGCCTTGCTGTGGAAGGTGAGGGTTTCGCTGGCGAGCTCCGTGAGGCTCAGGCCCGCCACACGGCTGGTGGTGCCCTTGAAGGCCAACGCGATCAGGTCGGCGCCGATGCCGATTGCCTCGAAGATCTGGGCACCGTGGTAGCTAGCCAGCAGCGAGATACCGATCTTGGAGAGGATCTTGCGCAGGCCATCTTCCAGGGCCTTGCGCACGTTGGCCTGGGCCTGATCCACGCTGAGGGCCGGCAGCTTGCCGGTTTCGATCAGCTTCTGGGTGCGGGGATGGGCCAGCCAGTGGCGAGTGGTTTCCCAGGTGAGCCAGGGGCACACGGCACTGGCACCGAAGCCGATCAGGCAGGCCAGATGATGGGTGCTCCAGCACTGGGCCGTGTCCACCACCAGGGATGTCTGCAAACGCAGGCCGAGGTTGAGCAGGTGGTGATGCACCGCGCCCACGGCTAGCAGCGGCGGAACATAGGAGGTGGTGGCGTTGATGCCACTGGCCTGGCCATCCAGCCCCTGGCGATCGGAGAGCACCAGGATCTGCTTGCCATCGCGCACCGCTGACTCGGCCTCGGCCTTGAGGCGATTCACCGCTGCCTCCAGCCCGGACGGCCCATCGGTGATGGCCATCAGAGTGGAGAGGGTGGCCGCCGGAATGCCCTGGCTACCCACGGCCGCCAGCTCGGCTTCATTGAGGATCGGCGAGGAGAGATGCAGCACCGCCGCTGAGGCGGCATCGGGGCGCAGGGGTGAACCCCGCTTGCCCAGATGCATCTCCAAGCTCATCACCAGCTTTTCGCGCAGCGGGTCGATGGGCGGATTGGTGACCTGGGCGAAGCGCTGTTTGAAGTAGTCGTACAGCAGGTGCGGCTTGCCGGAAAGCACCGCCAAGGGGATGTCATCCCCCATGCAATAGGTGGGTTCCTTAGCGGCACCGGCCATGTCCTCGATCACCAACTCGAGGTCTTCGGCGGTGAAGCCGAAGGCGGTCTGCTTCTGCAGCAGCTCCAGATCGGCCAGCTGCCGCTCCTGGGTCCAGGGCTGGGCGGTGAGGGTGCGGCGATGCTCGGCGAGCCAGGCGCCATAGGGATGGCGCGCGGCCACTTCCTGCTTCACGTCCCAGTTGTGCAGCAGGCGGCCCTGCTCCAGATCCACAGCCAGCATCTGGCCGGGGCCGAGGCGCCCCTTCTCGATGATGCGGCTCTCTTCGAGCTCCACCACACCGGTTTCAGAGCCCATTACCACGAAGCCGTCGCTGGTGATGCAGTAGCGGGCGGGGCGGAGGCCGTTGCGATCGAGGGTGGCGCCCACACTGCGGCCATCGGCGAACACCAGCAGGGCCGGACCATCCCAGGGCTCCTGGGTGCAGGCGGAATACTCGTAAAAGGCGGTGATCTCAGGCTTATCCGCCAGTTCGGGCTGGTCGCGGAAGGCTTCCGGCACCAGGGTGAGCAGGCTCTCGCTGATCGGCCGGCCGCTGCGCACCAGCAGCTCGAGCGTGGCGTCGAGGTTGGCGGAATCACTGAAGGCGGCGTTCACCACCGGCTTGAGATCCGCGGCGCCCTCGCCCCACACGGCGTCGAGGTTGGCCTCGGAAGCACGGGCCCAGTTGAGGTTGCCCAGCAGAGTGTTGATCTCCCCGTTGTGCCCAAGCAGCCGCATCGGCTGGGCCAGGGGCCAACGGGGCAGGGTGTTGGTGCTGAAGCGGCGGTGATACACCGCAAAGCTCACCGCGAAGCGCTCATCGCGCAGGTCGCCGTAGAAAGCGGCGAGCACCTCAGAGCGCACCATGCCCTTGTACACAAGGGTGCGGCTGCTCAGCGAGGCGAAATACAGATCGGAGGGGCCAGGGCCCCAGGCATCCCGGGCCCGGTCGCCGCAGCGACGGCGCAGGCGGAACAACAGCGACTCCAGGGCATCACCGCCCTCGCTGCTGGCCAGCAGCCACTGTTCAATCTCCGGAGCGGTGGAGCGGGCCATCGGCCCCAGCACAGCCGGATCCACCGGCACCACCCGCCAGCCCAGGCTGCGCAGGCCGAGCTTCTCGGCTTCCTCAGCGCAGAACGCCTTGGCCTGCTCGCGCTTGGCAGCGTCGGCCGGCAGGAACACCATCCCCAGGCCGCGGGCAGCGGTGGAAGCAGCGGCGGCATCTGGCCATACCGCCTCCAAATAGCTCCATGGGATGCCGCACAGCACGCCGGCACCATCCCCGGAATCCCCGTCGCCGCCGCAGCCGCCCCGGTGCTCCATGCAACCCAAACCGCGCAGGGCCTGGAGTAGCACCCAGTGGCTGGACTCACCCTTCAGGGAGGCCAGGAAACCCACGCCACAGGCATCCTTCTCGCCGGCCACCGCCGCCGGAGCGGGACTGTCGCAGTGGGGCCAGGCAGGACGGAAGGATTGGGGCATAACCCGGAGATCTCACACGAACGCAGCGCTGGAAGCACGCCCGCAGGCAGCACCAACAGCAGAACGTTCAATCCTAGAGATTCACATCTCCTTACCTCTGTTCAGGGCTAGCGTTTTCTGGCCTCACTGATCCCGATGGCTGGGGCCCCGTCTTTCCTCGCCCTGCTGGCCCCGGGGCTGCTGCTGGCCCAGACCACGCCCCTGCGTCTGCTGCCGCCACCCCCGCCGCCGCGACCGGCCGACATGCGTCCCTCCGGCAGCCCCAGCCTGGAGGGGAGCGAGCTGGTGATCAACAGCAGGAGCCAGCAGGCCCGCTGGCTCTGGGTGGGAGGCGACGAGCGCAACCCGCTGGAGCTGTGGCTGCCGCTGGAAGTGCTGCAGAACCAGCTGGGGGTGAGCAGCCGCGCCCGGACAGACGGTGCGCTGCAACTCGAATGGTTTGGGGCCAGCCTGCAGGTACCGGCGGCCAACCAGCGCAGCCTCGATGACGAGGTGGCCGTGAATGCCCTGGAGCTGCTTCAGGTGGGCGGGGTGAGCCTGGAGCGCCGGGGCCAGCAGCTGCAGCTGGAGCGCGCCAGCACCTCGCTATTGCAAGTGCGTAGCGGCGCGGGGGGGCAGCGACTGGTGCTCGACCTCGACGGCCCGGCGGTGGTGCGCACGGGCGACAACAGCCTCCTGATCAGCGTGCGGGCCCGCCCCGACCAGCTCGCCGTCCTCCACGCCCAGGGCCTGAGGGCCAGCAACACGAACGGCGGGTTGGAGCTCCAAACCGCCGCCCGCCGCCCCAGCCGGGTGTTCACCCTCGGCGCGCCGGCACGGGTGGTGCTGGATCTGCCGGCCGCCCGCGGCGACCGCGACGCGGACGCGGCCCAACCCCTGGATCCGCGCCTGGTGGCCCTGCTCAACCGCGAGCTCCGCTGGGACCGGTTGGTGCGCAACGGCATGCGCGTGAACGCCGTGCAGCTGGATCCCCGCAGCAGCTCCCTGCAGCTGCGGCCACTCACCAGCGACCGGGGCATGGAAGGACTCGGGGCACTCACCCAGCTCGCCAGCCGCCAGGGAGCGCTGGTAGCGGTGAACGGGGGCTACTTCAACCGGGTGCGCAAGCTGCCACTCGGGGCCCTGAGGGTGGATGGCCGCTGGCTTTCCGGGCCGATCCTCAACCGCGGCGTGGTGGCCTGGGAGCGGGGCAGCCTGCCGCGCTTCGGGCGCCTGCGACTCGAGGAATGGGTGGCGGGCCCCGATGGCCAGCGCCTGCCCCTGGTGGTGCTGAACAGCGGCTTTGTGCAGCGGGGGGTGAGCCGCTACACCAGCGACTGGGGGCCGGTATATCGGCCCCTGAGCGGCAACGAAACGGCGCTGCGGCTGCGCAACGGCCGCGTGGTGGAACGCTTCGACACACCGGCCCTGGAGATCGGCGTGCCCCTGAACCCCGGCGACGACCTGCTGGTGGCCCGCGGCGGGAATGTGCTCCCCTGGGGAGAGGGCGACGCACTCACCCTGACCACCCGGCCCAGCGACGCGCTTGGCCTGGCGCCCTTTGTGGTGGGCGGCGGCCCACTGCTGCTGCAGGAGGGCCGCGTGGTGATGAACGGCACCGCAGAAGGGTTCAGTCCGTCGTTCATGAGCCAGGGGGCCCCCCGAACGGTGGTGGCCAGCGACGGCAACCGCTTCTGGCTGATCACCCTGGAGGGCACTGGTGATGCCGGCCCGACCCTCGGCGAAACCGCCGCGCTGCTGGAGCAGATGGGCCTGCGCGACGCCCTCAACCTCGATGGCGGCAGCTCCACCGGACTGGTGATGGGCGGCACGATGCCCGTGAAGGGCCGGGGGGTGGCGGGCTCGGTGCACCACGGCATCGGCCTGGTGCCCTAAAGGGCCGGCGTGGGCTGGCACACTCGGAACAACGCCCGATCTCTGCGTCATCCATGCCGAAGGGCCCTGGCCTGCGGATCACCGCCGCCGCTGCAGCGGAACTCGGCCGCCAGGCCGCCGTGGCAGGCACGCCTGGCCTGATGCACCTCGATCTGATCGAGGGCGGCTGTGAGCAGTGGACCATCCGCCTGCGACCTGGCCATCTGGCCGGCACGCCGATCGCCCGCGCCGACGGGATCACGCTCTACGCCCCGGCGGAACAGCTACCCCAACTCGCCGGTCTCGGCCTCGACTACCGAGGCGACCTCAGCGGCGGCGGCTTCCTGGTGCGCTCCGGCGACGGCATCCGCTCCTGTGCGTGCGGGGCCGCCTTCAGCCGGTTGCCGGGTGGCCGGCAGGCGACGCAGTAACGTGGCGGATTGTCGAAATCGGTCGGACGTCCGACCAGTGTTCTCCGACCAGATCCCGGCCCTCGATGCCCACCATTCAGCAGCTGATTCGTACTGAGCGACAGAGTCTTATCCGCAAGACCAAGTCGCCCGCCCTGCGCGCTTGCCCCGAGCGGCGTGGTGTGTGCACCCGCGTGTACACCTCCACTCCCAAGAAGCCCAACTCGGCCCTGCGCAAGGTGGCCCGCGTACGCCTCACCTCGGGCTTCGAAGTCACCGCGTATATCCCCGGCATCGGCCACAACCTTCAGGAGCACTCCGTGGTGCTGATCCGCGGCGGCCGTGTCAAGGATCTCCCCGGTGTTCGCTACCACATCATCCGCGGCACGCTCGATACCGCTGGTGTGAAAGACCGTCGTCAGGCTCGTTCCAAGTACGGCGCCAAGACTCCGAAGGCCTGACGCCCGTCGTCAGGCTGCCGTTCGTCGTAGCCACTCCGATCCCTTCGTTCTCTCCCGTCCCACCACGGTCACACCATGTCTCGCCGTAACGCTGCCGAGAAGCGTCCAATCCTCCCGGATCCCCAGTTCAATAGCCGTCTGGCAACGATGATGGTGGCCCGTCTTATGAAGCACGGCAAGAAGTCCACTGCCCAGCGGATCCTCTCGGACGCCTTCAGCTTGATCGGCGAGCGCACCGGTAGCGACCCCCTAGAGCTGTTCGAAACTGCCGTCCGTAATGCCACCCCCTTGGTGGAAGTGCGCGCCCGCCGCGTCGGTGGTGCCACCTATCAAGTTCCCATGGAAGTGCGCCAGGAGCGCGGCACCGCCATGGCCCTTCGCTGGCTGGTGAACTTCTCCCGCGGCCGCAACGGCCGCAGCATGGCCCAGAAGCTGGCCGGTGAACTGATGGATGCCGCCAACGAAGCCGGCAGCGCCGTTCGCAAGCGCGAAGAAACCCACAAGATGGCCGAAGCCAACAAGGCCTTCGCCCACTACCGCTACTGATCAGCGGAACAGCGGGTCGGGGCTTCGGGCAGCTCCGGCCCTGCCGGGCAGGCGCGAGAACGCCGATCGGTAGAGTGACGCCCACTTTTTATAGACCCCTCCGGAGACACCCCCCGTGGCCCGCGCCTTTGCACTGGAACGCGTCAGAAATATCGGTATTGCCGCCCACATCGACGCGGGCAAAACCACCACCACCGAGCGAATCCTGTTCTATTCGGGGGTGGTTCACAAGATCGGTGAGGTCCATGATGGCGCCGCTGTAACCGACTGGATGGCCCAGGAGCGGGAGCGCGGGATCACCATCACCGCGGCTGCCATCTCCACCAGCTGGCGCGATCACCGCATCAACATCATTGATACCCCCGGCCACGTGGACTTCACCATTGAGGTGGAGCGTTCCATGCGGGTGCTTGACGGTGTGATTGCCGTGTTCTGCGCCGTGGGTGGCGTGCAGCCCCAGTCAGAAACGGTGTGGCGCCAGGCAGATCGCTACAGCGTGCCGCGCATGGTGTTCGTCAACAAGATGGACCGCACCGGCGCCGACTTCCTCAAGGTTTACGGCCAAATCAAAGATCGCCTCAAGGCCAACGCTGCCCCCATCCAGCTGCCAATCGGCGCTGAAGGTGAGCTGAGCGGCATCGTCGACCTGGTTAAGAACCGCGCATTCATCTACAAAGATGAGCTCGGCAAAGACATCGAGGAAACTGAAATTCCCGAGTCGATGAAGGAGCTTGCCGCCGAATGGCGTACCAAGCTGATGGAGTCGGTGGCTGAAACCGACGAAGAGCTGGTTGAAGTGTTCCTCGAAACCGGCGAACTCAACGAAGAGCAGCTCCGCAAGGGCATTCGTGAAGGTGTTCTCAAGCACGGCCTCGTGCCCATGCTCTGCGGTTCTGCCTTCAAGAATAAGGGCGTGCAGCTTCTGCTGGATGCCGTGGTGGATTACCTCCCCGCTCCAGTGGACATCCCCCCGATCCAGGGTCTGCTCCCCGACGGCACCGAAGCCCTGCGGCCAGCTGAAGACGGCGCTCCCTTCAGCGCGCTGGCGTTCAAGGTGATGGCCGACCCCTTCGGCAAGCTCACCTTTGTGCGCATCTACTCGGGTGTGCTGCAGAAGGGGAGCTATGTGCTCAATTCCACCAAGGACAAGAAAGAGCGCATCTCTCGTCTGATCGTGCTCAAGGCAGACGATCGTGAAGAGGTTGATGAGCTGCGCGCTGGTGACCTAGGCGCTGTGCTCGGCCTGAAGGACACCACCACCGGTGACACCCTCTGCACCGATAGCGATCCGATCATTCTCGAATCGCTGTTCATCCCCGAGCCCGTGATCTCGGTGGCTGTGGAGCCGAAGACCAAGGGCGACATGGACAAGCTGTCCAAGGCCCTGCAGTCGCTCTCCGACGAAGACCCCACCTTCCGAGTCTCCACCGATCCGGAAACCAACCAGACGGTGATTGCCGGAATGGGCGAGCTCCACCTGGAAATCCTGGTGGACCGCATGCTGCGGGAATTCAAGGTTGAAGCCAACATTGGCGCCCCTCAGGTGTCGTACCGCGAAACCATTCGCACCAGCGCCAAAGGTGAGGGCAAGTTCGCGCGCCAAACCGGTGGTAAGGGCCAGTACGGCCACGTGGTGATCGAAATGGAGCCCGGCGAGGCGGGTTCAGGGTTCGAGTTCGTCAACAAGATTGTTGGCGGTGTTGTGCCCAAGGAATACATCGGACCGGCTGAAGCCGGCATGAAGGAAACCTGCCAGTCCGGCGTGATTGCAGGCTTCCCCATGATTGATGTGAAGGTCACCATGGTCGACGGTTCGTATCACGACGTCGACTCTTCGGAGATGGCGTTTAAGATTGCCGGCTCCATGGCCTTCAAGGACGGCGTCAAGAAGTGCAATCCTGTACTTCTTGAGCCGATGATGAAGGTGGAAGTCGAGATCCCCGAGGATTTCCTCGGTTCGGTGATCGGCGACCTGTCGTCCCGCCGCGGCCAAGTCGAAGGACAATCCGTCGAAGACGGCCAGTCCAAAGTCCAGGCCAAGGTGCCCCTAGCCGAGATGTTCGGCTATGCCACCCAGCTCCGATCCATGACCCAGGGTCGGGGTATCTTCTCGATGGAGTTCAGCCACTACGAGGAAGTTCCTCGCAACGTGGCCGAGGCCATCATCTCCAAGAATCAGGGCAATTCCTGATCTTCCCCATACCCATTCACCCCCGATTCTTTAACCCATGGCTCGCGAGAAGTTCGAAAGGAATAAGCCCCACGTCAACATTGGCACCATCGGCCACGTTGACCACGGCAAGACCACCCTCACCGCCGCCATCACAAACGTGCTGGCCAAGAAAGGCCAGGCCAAGGCTCAGGCTTACGACCAAATCGACGGTGCTCCAGAAGAGCGTGAGCGCGGTATCACCATCAACACCGCTCACGTCGAGTACGAGACCGACAACCGTCACTACGCCCACGTGGACTGCCCCGGCCACGCGGACTACGTGAAGAACATGATCACCGGTGCTGCCCAGATGGATGGCGCCATCCTGGTGGTGGCCGCCACCGACGGCCCCATGGCCCAGACCAAGGAGCACATCCTGCTGGCCAAGCAGGTTGGCGTGCCCGCGCTGGTGGTTGCACTCAATAAGTGCGACATGGTGGACGATGAGGAAATCCTCGAGCTGGTCGAACTGGAAGTTCGCGAACTCCTGAGCAGCTACGACTTCCCCGGCGATGACATCCCCGTCGTCAAGGTGTCTGGCCTTAAGGCCCTCGAGGGCGACCCGACCTGGGAAGCCAAGATCGACGAGCTGATGACCGCCGTCGACACCGCGATCCCCGAGCCCGAGCGTGAGGTGGACAAGCCTTTCCTCATGGCTGTGGAAGACGTGTTCTCCATCACCGGTCGCGGCACCGTGGCCACCGGCCGTATCGAGCGCGGGAAGGTGAAGGTGGGCGAGGAAATCGAAGTCGTTGGCATCAAGGACACCCGCAAGACCACCGTCACCGGTGTGGAGATGTTCCGCAAGCTGCTCGACGAGGGAATGGCGGGTGACAACGTTGGTCTGCTGCTCCGCGGCATCCAGAAGGAAGACATCGAGCGCGGCATGGTGCTCGTCAAGCCCGGCTCCATCACCCCCCACACCAAGTTTGAGGGTGAGGTGTACGTGCTGAAGAAGGAAGAAGGCGGCCGCCATACCCCCTTCTTCGCTGGCTACCGCCCGCAGTTCTACATCCGTACCACGGATGTGACCGGCCAAATCACTGCCTTCACTTCCGATGAAGGCGACAACGTCGAAATGGTGATGCCCGGTGACCGCATCAAAATGACCGGCGAGCTGATCTGCCCCGTGGCCATCGAGCAGGGCATGCGCTTCGCGATCCGCGAAGGCGGCCGCACCATCGGTGCCGGCGTGGTGTCCAAGATCATCGAGTGATGGGCTGGGGGTCGCTTCGGTGACCCCGCACCTCCACTGATCTAACGTTTAAGGGTGACGGCTCGGGCTGTCACCCTTTCGCACCTCGACAAACCAGGCAGCCGGTGCTCCGGTTGACCTGCAGACCTACCGCGACCTGTCCGGGTTCTCGCCTAACTCCTAATGTCCGCCACCATCGCCCAGCAGAAGATCCGCATCCGCCTGAAGGCGTTTGACCGCCGCATGCTGGATCTGTCCTGCGAAAAAATCATCGAAACCGCCGATCACACCGCTGCAACTGCGATCGGTCCCATCCCCCTGCCCACCAAGCGCAAGATCTACTGCGTTCTGCGCTCGCCCCACGTGGACAAGGACTCCCGCGAGCACTTCGAGACCCGCACGCACCGTCGGATCATCGACATCTACAGCCCTTCCTCCAAGACCATCGACGCCTTGATGAAGCTGGACCTACCCAGCGGCGTTGACATCGAAGTGAAGCTCTGAGCTGATCCACGAAGGTTCGTCTGAGCAAGGGCGCTACTGAACTCAGCTCAACAGCCTCTAAGCCTCCGGCCCTGAGCGGGCCGGAGGCATTTTTTCTAGGATTCACGCTGCAACTCCTGATCAAGCCATGGGTGAGCTGGCCGTGCGGGAGCTGCCTCTCTTTCCCCTTCCCGACGTGGTGCTCTTCCCCCAGGAAGTGCTGCCACTGCATATTTTTGAACCCCGTTACCGGATGTTGCTGCGCACGGTGATGGATGAGGACCGGCGCTTTGGCGTGATCCGCTGGGATCCCCAGAGCCAGTCGATGGCCGACGTGGGCTGCTGCGCCGAGATCCTGCACTGCCAAACCCAGGAGGACGACCGCAGCAACATCGTGACCATGGGTCAGCAGCGGTTCCGCGTTCTCGACATCGTGCGCGAAGCGCCGTATCGCGTGGGCCTGGTGAGCTGGATCGAAGACGACGACGGCGTGAGCAGCGTCGATGAGCTCGATCAGCTCGCCAAGGATGTGGATCAGGCCCTGCGGGATGTGGTGGAACTCACCGGCAAGCTCGTGGGCAAGCCCACCAGCCTCCCGGCCGATCTCCCCGACCTGCCGCGGGAACTCTCGTTCTGGATTGGCGCGCATCTGGGTGGACCGGTGGCCGAGCACCAGCAGGCGCTGCTTGAACTCACCGACACCGCCGAGCGCCTGCGCCAGGAATACGAACTGCTCGACCACACCCGCCGTCAGCTGGCCGCCCGCACCGTTCTCAAGGACACCTTCCAGCCCCAGTGATCAGTCCCATCAGCTGCCCCCTCGCGGCCGTTGCCGGTGGCGCGGCGGCCATCGCCCTCGGCGCCGGAGCCACGGCCCTGTGGCTGCGCCGCAACCGCCGCTATCACGATGCCGCCAGCGTGGCGGCCGCCTACGACCGCTGGACAGAAGACCAGCTGCTGGAGCGGCTCTGGGGTGAGCACATCCATCTAGGCCACTACGGCAACCCGCCACGAGGAATCGGCGCGGTGGATTTCCGCCGCGCCAAGGAAGACTTCGTGCACGCCCTCGTGCGCTGGAGCGGCCTGGATGCCCTGCCGCCCGGCAGCCGAGTGCTCGATGTGGGCTGCGGCATCGGCGGCAGCGCCCGCATCCTGGCCCGCGACTACGGCTTCGATGTGCTGGGCATCAGCATCAGCCCAGCACAGATCCGCCGCGCCTCCGAACTCACGCCTCCGTCGCTCAGCTGCCGCTTCGCAGTGATGGATGCGCTGGATCTGGATCTCGCCCAGGCCAGCGTGGATGCGGTGTGGAGCGTGGAAGCCTGCCCGCACATGCCCGACAAGCAGCGTTACGCCGATGAGCTGTTGCGCGTGCTCAAGCCCGGGGGCCTGCTGGCCGTTGCCGACTGGAACCGGCGCGACCCCGCCGATGGCGCCATGAACCGAGTGGAGCGTTGGGTGATGCGCCAACTGCTGGAGCAGTGGGCCCACCCGGAATTCGCCAGCATCCGCTCCCTGCAGGGCAATCTCGAGCGCAGCGCTTGGGGCGGTGGCATCACCACTGCCACCGACGACTGGAGCCAGGCCACCCTGCCCTCCTGGATCGACTCGATCCTGGAAGGGGCACGGCGACCGGGGGCGATCCTGAGCCTGGGCCCCAAGGCAGTGCTGCAGGGCCTGCGCGAAACCCCCACGATCATGCTGATGCACTGGGCCTTTTCCACCGGCCTGATGCAGTTCGGGGTGTTCCGCGGCCGCAAACCGGCTGCCCTGCCGTCGGGAGATCAGGCGGATGGCTCGGCTTCGGCGGCCAGGTTGGTGATCGGGTAAGCGCCGAACAGGGCCAGGTGCTCACACAGGGGCCGCAAGTCGGCCAGGGCACCATCGAGCTGGGCGGCGCCGCCGGTGAGCTCCAGATCCACAAAGAAGATGTATTCGCCCATCTCGCGCTTCGAAGGGCGCGATTCGATGCGGCTCATGTTGAGCTCGCGCCGGGCGAAACAGGTGAGGGCCTCGAGCAACGCCCCCGGCTGGTTGGAGTGCAAGGAGAACGCCAAGCTGGCCAGAGGACCTTCATGGCCGCGCTCGCCGCGGCGCAACAACAGAAATCGGGTGCAATTGCCCGGCACATCGTTGATCGGATAGGCCAGCACCTCCAGCCCGTGCTCACGGCCCGCATCCAGCGAGGCCACGGCAGCGCGAAAGCGGCTACCGGCCACCAGCCGGGCCGCCTCAGCGGTGGAACTGGTGGGAAGCTGCAGCGCCTTGGGGGCATGCTCCGCAAGCCACTGGCTGCACTGGGCCAGGGCCTGGGGATGGGAGAGCACCTCGCTCACCCCCTCCAGCGAGCCGCTTCCGAGCAGGGCATGGCGAATCGGCAGCACCAGAGCCCGGGCCACCGCCAGATCCGGGTGTTCCCACAGGGCATCGAGGCAGGTGGTCACGCCACCTTCCACGGAGTTCTCCACCGGCACCACGGCGGCATCGCACTCGCCGTTGGCCAGAGCCTGCACCACGGCGCGGATGCCGAGCTGCGGCACCAGCTCCGCATCCGCCAGCCCCTCAAGCTCAGCCAGCCGAATGGCCGCCTGCTCGCCGTAGGTGCCGGCGGGGCCGAGGAAGGCGAGACGCATGGAGGCAAGAAAGGTGGCCGATAGGATCATGCCGCGCCGGCCAACGGGCCATGCCTCTGGCCTTCAGCGCCAGCCAGGAACTGCAACTCAGCGTGGCCGAGCAGGCCCAGCACCTCCCGGCCTACCTGGCCGATGAGGAGCGGGTGGTGAAGGCCCTGCTCGATGCCAACCAGCTCGAGCGCCTTGGGCCCGGCCAATGGCGCTACACGGTTACCAAGCTGCAGGTGTTCCAGCTGCAGATCCAGCCGGTGGTGGAGCTGCGCTGCCTGATGGAGCCCGGGGCGATCACCCTGGAGGCCAGCGACTGCCAGTTGGAGGGCCTTGGCCTGGTGGACGACTTCCAGCTCACCCTGAGCTCCCGGCTCAGTGCCGGCGACACAGGGCTGGAGGGCGATGCCACCCTGGGGGTGCAGGTGAGCCAGCCGCCGCTGCTGAAGCTGATCCCGCCCAAGGTGCTGGAGGCCACGGGCCGATCGCTGCTCTCTGGAATCCTGCTGGGAATCAAGACCCGCGTGGGCCATCAGCTGGTGGACGATTTCCGCGACTGGTGCCGCCAGCGCTGAGGCCTGCCTCAACCGGGAACAGACTGCCCAGGAAGGAGCGGCGATGCAGGGGCGTGGCCCCCTGCTCCAGCAGGGCCTTGCGGTGCTGGGCTGTGCCATAGCCGGCATGGCGCTCCAACCCATAGCCCGGGTAGTGGCTGGCCAGCCGGCGGATCAGATCGTCGCGGCATTCCTTGGCCAGCACACTGGCGGCCGCGATGGCCAGGCAGCGGGCATCGCCCCCCACCACGGTGCGCTGGGGGGCTGTCCACAACCGCAAGGGCAACACCCCATCCACCAGCACCAGTTCGGGGATGGCAGCCAACTTCTGCAGAGCCCGGAGCATGGCCAGCTCGGTGGCGCTGCGGATGCCGTGGGCATCAATCTCGGCGGCAGACGCCTGACCGATCCCCCAGGCCATGGCCTGCTCCTGGATCAGGGGCACCAGGGCAGCGCGGCGCCGGGCCGTGAGCTTCTTGCTGTCGGTGAGGCC
>CAIOXF010000374.1 GCA_903862155.1 uncultured cyanobacterium
CTCCAAGCCCGCCAGCAGGTTGAGGCACTGCAAACCCTGGCCGGCCTGGCCTTTCACCAGGTTGTCGATGGCGCTCATCAGGATCAGCTGGCCGGTGCGCGGATCCACCTGCACCGAGATCAGGGCCCGATTGGTCTGGCGCACCCACTTGGTGGAGGGGTAGGTGCCCACCGGCAGCACCTCCACACAGGGGGCATGGCGGTAGGCGGCGCGGATCAGGGTGGTGCAGTCTTCCGCGGTGAGGCCGGGGTCCCGCAGGCGGCAGTACACGGTGGCCAGCAGGCCCCGCACCATCGGCATCAGGTGGGGGGTGAACTGCAGCTGGATCGGCTGACCAGCCACAGACCCGGCGATCTGTTCGATCTCACTGGTGTGGCGATGGCCCACCACGCCATAGGGGGCCACCGCCTCGGCGGCCTCCGCCAGCAGCAGGTGCTCCTTGGCGGCGCGGCCGCCACCGGAGGTGCCGGTTTTGGCGTCGATCACAATGCCGCCGAGCTCGATCAAGCCCTGCTTAAGAAAAGGCAGCAGGGCCAGCAGGCTGGCGGTGGGGAAGCAACCCGGGGCTGCCACCAGCCGGGCCTCCCGGATGCGGGTCTCCTCCCACTCCACCAGTCCGTAGACGGCCTCGCTGCAGAGATCGGTGTCGCTGCGGGGCACCTGGCGCGCCTCAGCCGCATACACCTCCTGCCACTGAGCCAGGGAGCGATAGCGGTAGTCAGCGGAGAGATCCACCACCTTCACACCCCGCTCCAACAGGGGCGGCACCAACTGAGCGGCCAGGCCATTGGGCAGGCTCAGCACTGCCAGGTCGGCCGCCGCCGCGATGGCGTCGGGATCGGGGGTTTGCACCACCGGATCGCCCGGCAGGGGCAAGAAGGGCGTGAGCTCGCTCCAGCGCTTGCCACTGCTGCGCTCGCCCCCCAAAAACGTGACGCCCAGCTCTGGGTGGCCCTCCAGCAGCCGCAGGGTCTGCAGCCCCCCGTAGCCGCTGGCGCCGATCACCGCGACCCGTTTGCCTGGCTGGGGTGTGCTGGCCATGGGGGCGATGGGCATGCCGGAACGACCCGGGCTTTATAAAGGATCCTTGCCATCTGGCCATGGGCCGGGATCTCCTGCCTTGACCGTCTCCCAGGACCTGGTGCAGTTCGACAGCATCCCCGACGCCCTCGCCGCCATCCGCAACGGCGAGATGGTGGTGGTGGTGGATGACGAGAACCGGGAGAACGAAGGCGACCTGATCTGCGCGGCCCAGTTCGCCACGCCCCAGCAGATCAACTTCATGGCCACCGAGGCGCGGGGCCTGATCTGCCTGGCGATGGAGGGAGAGCGGCTGGATGCCCTCGATCTGCCGCTGATGGTGGATCGCAACACCGACGACAACCAGACCGCCTTCACCGTGAGCGTGGATGCGGGCCCCGAGAACGGGGTGAGCACAGGGATCTCCGCTGAAGACCGGGCCCGCACGATCCAGGTGGCGATCCACCCCGACACCCGCCCGGACGACCTTCGCCGCCCCGGCCACATCTTTCCGCTGCGGGCCCGCGACGGCGGCGTGCTGAAGCGGGCCGGGCACACCGAGGCCGCGGTGGATCTGGCCCGGCTGTCCGGGCTCTATCCCTCCGGCGTGATCTGCGAGATCCAGAACGCCGATGGCTCGATGGCGCGGCTGCCCCAGCTCGTGCCCTATGCCCGCCAGCACGGCCTTCGCCTGATCTCAATCGCCGATCTGATTCGCTACCGCCTCGATACAGAGCGGTTCGTGCGGCGCCAGGCCGAGGCGGCCCTGCCCAGCGCCTTTGGTGAGTTCCGCGCCATCGGCTACCGCAACGAGCTCGATGGCAGCGAGCACGTGGCGATCGTGAAGGGCAACCCCGAACAGGCCAACGGCCCAGTGCTGGTGCGGGTGCACAGCGAGTGCCTCACCGGCGATGCCTTCGGCTCCCTGCGCTGCGACTGTCGGCCCCAGCTGGAGGCGGCACTGCGCATGATCCAAAAGGCTGGTGAAGGTGTGGTGGTGTACCTCCGGCAGGAGGGGCGCGGCATCGGCCTGATCAACAAGCTCAAGGCCTATTCGCTTCAAGACACTGGCCTCGACACGGTGGAGGCCAATGAGCGGCTCGGCTTCCCCGCCGACCTGCGCAACTACGGCGTGGGCGCCCAGATCCTTAGCGATTTGGGGGTGCACCGGCTGCGGCTGATCACCAACAACCCGCGCAAGATCGCTGGCCTGGGAGGCTACGGGCTTCAGGTGGAAGACCGGGTGCCGCTGGTGATGGATGCCAGCGCCTTCAACGCGGCCTATCTCCAGGCCAAGCGCACCAAGCTCGGGCACCTCATGGAAACCGGCCCCAGCTGCCCCATCAGCCCGCTGGCTGTGGTGGGCTGGCAGGGAGCACTGGATAACGACCATCCCCAGGCCCTGGTGCAGGAGCTGCAGGGTTGGGCCGAGGCGCGGGGATTGCAGGTGGAACGCGACGACGACGCCCGGCCGCGGGCCCTACTCAACAACCCGGAAGTGCTGGTGCGCATCACCGGGATCGAGGGTGAGCAGCTGGATAGCGAGCGCCTGGTGGCCTGCTTAGAGCGACTGGCCCAGTGGAACGGCACCCGCAGCGTGGGACTGCTGCTGGCTCCCGACGGCCAGCGGGGCGCGCACCCACCGGCAGACCTCACGGCAGAAGCCCGGCCCCTGGCCGAGCTGGGATCTGGCGCCGCCCGGGGGCTCCTGCTGGATGCCGAAGCCCTGCTGGTGTGGAGCTGAGGGCTTAACCCTCAGTCAGGCCCTCAGGCCTGGATCGTCACCTTGTTGATACGGCTGCCGTTCTTGAGCGCCAGCACCACATCCATGTTGCCGGTGTGACCGAACACGGTGTGCACGCCATCGAGGTGGGGCTGGGCCTCATGGCAGATGTAGAACTGCGAGCCACCGGTGTTACGACCGGCATGGGCCATGGCCAGGGTGCCGGCCTGGTGCTTCTGGCCGTTGATCTCGCAATCGATGGTGTAGCCGGGGCCGCCGGTGCCGGCCATACCGCGGGCACCCTCACGGCTGTTGGGGCAACCGCCCTGGGCCATGAAGCCGGGGATCACGCGGTGGAACGCCAGACCGTCGTAGAAGCCGTCGTTGGCCAGTTTCACGAAGTTGGCCACGGTGTTGGGCGCGTCGGCGGCAAAGAGCTCCAGCTCGATGGTGCCGGCGTCGGTCTCCATTACGGCTTTGGTCACAGCAGGGGAGTCGCTAACGCCGCACTGTATGGGGAAAGAGGTCCGTCCGAGTGGGCCGGGAGAATGGCGCGAACACCTGCCCCCATCGCCGATGAGCACCCCTGACTCCGCCAGCCCGAGCACCAGCCTGGATCTGAGCACCGCCCGGCTCGGCATCCTCGGGGGCAGCGGCCTCTATGCCATGGAGGGCCTGGAGGATCTGCGCGAACTGGGGATCGACACCCCCTTCGGCAAACCCTCCGACAGCCTGCGACTTGGGCGCATCGGAGACATGGAGGTGGTGTTCCTTGCCCGCCATGGCCGCCACCACAGCTTCACCCCCACGGAGGTCCCGTACCGGGCCAACCTCTGGGCCCTGCGCTCCCTCAACGTGCGCTGGATCCTGTCGGTGTCGGCGGTGGGATCGCTGCAGCAGCACCTGGCTCCGCTCGACATGGTGGTGCCCGATCAGTTCATCGACCGCACCCACCACCGGCCCCACACCTTTTTTGGCGATGGGCTGGTGGCCCACGTGACCCTGGCCGATCCCTTCTGCCCGGCGCTGAGCCGGATCCTGGCGGATGTGAGCGAGAGCCTGATGCCGGAGGGCCGCCACCTGCACCGCGGCGGCACCTACCTGTGCATGGAGGGTCCGGCCTTCTCCACCCGCGCCGAATCGGAGCTCTACCGGAGCTGGAGCTGCGACGTGATCGGCATGACCAACCACACCGAGGCTCGCCTGGCTCGTGAAGCCGAGATCGCCTACAGCACCCTGGCGATGGTGACCGACTACGACTGCTGGCACCAGGAGCACGACTCGGTGACCGTGGAGATGGTGATCGACAACCTCCGCGCCAACGCTGCGCTGGCCCAAACGATCGTGAAGGCTGCGGCTGAGCGCATAGCAGCGATGCGCCCCTCCAGCAGCTCTCATCACGCCCTGCGCAATGCCCTGATGACCCCGCAAGACCAGGTGCCGGCGGACACCCGCCGCCGCGTCGATCTGTTCACCGCCCCCTATTGGGGAGCGTTCGCCGGCTGAAGCTCCGCACCGCAGGCGGCCAGGGTTGAACGCAGCCCTGGCCCATGCTGGGCCAGGGCATCGCGGGCGCCATCGGGGTCCAGGCCGGTGGCCGCCATCACCAGGGCCATCTTCACCGAGCCGCCGCTCTGCTGCAGCAACGCAGCGCCCCGGTGGCGCTCCACACCGGCCAAGTCACGCAGGATGCGCAGGGCCCGATCTTCAAGCTTGGTGTTGGTGACGGCCACATCCACCATCCGGTTGCCGTGCACCTTGCCCAGGCGCACCATCACGCCGGTGCTGAGGATGTTGAGCGCCATTTTGGTAGCGGTGCCGGCCTTGAGCCGGGTGGAGCCGGTGAGCAGCTCGGGCCCGGTGAGCAGGCGGATGTCGATGTCGCAGGTCATCGGCGCCTGATCCGTAGGCACGCAGGCCATGGCGATGGCCAGGGCACCGATGCTGCGGGCGTGGCTGAGCCCGCCGAGCACGTAGGGGGTGGTCCCGCCGGCGGCGATGCCCACCAGACAGTCGGCGGCCCCGAAACCCCGGGCCTCCAGGTCTTCGCGGCCGGCGTCGAACAGATCCTCCAGGCCCTCGGAGCTGCGCAGCAGGGCGGCAGCCCCCCCCGCCAGCACACCCTGCACCAACTCCGGATCGCTGCAGAAGGTGGGCGGACACTCCGCCGCGTCGAGCACCCCGAGGCGTCCGGAGGTGCCGGCCCCCAGATAAAAGAGGCGCCCGCCCTCACGCAGCCGGGCGGCGATAGCATCCACCGCCAGTGCCAACTGCAGGGAAGCTCCCTCCACCGCCTGCTGGGGCTGGAGATCGTTCTCCACAAACAGGGCCACCAGCTCACTGGTGGGCAACTGATCCAACTGGGTGCTGGCCGGATGGGCCTGTTCGGTGAGCAGGTGGCCGCGGTCGCAGCTGGCCTGGCTCACAGCAGGCCCTCCAGCTGGCGGCGGAAAGCTTCCAGTTCCGGATCGCCGGAGCTGATCGGATCCGGCTCCCGCTCAGCCACGGCAGGCTCGGCGCCGGCAGGCTCGGCGCCGGCGGGCTCCGCCTCCTCCTGCCAGTTGGTCACATCCATGTTGTGCTCGGGAGGGGCGAGCAGCAGCCGGTCTTCGGCGGATTGCGGCAGGAAGCCGCTGGGC
>CAIOXF010000375.1 GCA_903862155.1 uncultured cyanobacterium
CTCGCCGTCGAACAGCATCTCCTTGAGGCTGTTGCGCAGCTGGGGATCGGGATCCTCCATCAGCCGGCGGGCGAAATAGGGATAGGCCGCGCCCAGGATCTTGAAGTCGGGATCCACGCTCAGGGCGATGCCCTCCAGGGTTACCAGCGAGCGGATGATCAGGGCGTAATAGGGTGGCACCCGGAACGGGAAGCGATACATCACGCCGCTGAGGTCGTCGGTGACGGCCTTGAAGTCCATGCGGCTCACGCCCATCTCCAGGGCCTGGCCGAACACGCTTTCAAACGCCGGCACGATCGGCTCGAGGTTTACGTCCTCGGCCAGGAAGCCCAGGCTCACGAAGTCTTTGGAGAGCTTGCCGAAGTTGCGGTTCACCAGGTGCACCACCGCCTGGATCAGGCCGGTGCGGCTCTCGCGGCTCACCTCGCTCATCATGCCGAAGTCGAGGTAGGCCAGCCGTCCATCGGCCAGGGCCAGCAGGTTGCCGGGGTGGGGGTCGGCGTGGAAGAAGCCGTGCTCCAGCAGCTGCTGGAGGCTGCAGTTCACCCCCACCTGCACCAGCTCGTCGGGATCCACACCGAGGCCCCGAACGGCCTCGAGGTTGGTGAGCTTCACCCCATCGATCCATTCCATGGTGAGCACGCGCCGGGCCGTGGCCTCGCGGTAGATGCGCGGCACCGCGATGCGGGGGTTGTGGGTATGCAGCGCGGCGAACGCTTCGGCGTTGCTCGCCTCGTTGCAGTAATCCATCTCCTCGAACACCCGCTTGCCCAGCTCATCGATCAGGGCCACCAGATCGGAGCGGATCAAACCGATGTTGCGGTTGAGCCAGGCGGCGATGTTGCGCACGATGTAGAGATCGAGCGTGATCTGTTCGCGCAGCCCTGGCCGTTGCACCTTCACGGCCACCTTCTGGCCGCCCTTGAGCGTGCCGCGATGCACCTGCCCGAGCGATGCCGCGGAGATCGGATCGCGGTCGAGTTGCTCGTAGATCGCGTGAACCGGTGCACCCAGGTCTTCCTCGATGCAGGCCATGGCCAGGGCTGGATCGAAGCCGGGCAGCTGGTCTTGCAGTTGGGCCAGCTCCTCCAGCAGCAGCGGCGGCACGATGTCGGGCCGGGTGGAGAGGGCCTGACCGGCCTTGATGAAGGCGGGCCCGAGCGATGCCACCAGATCGGCCGCTTCCTTGGCGCGGGCGCGGGCGTGCTGCTGGTCGTCGAGGCGGCGGGTGAGCCAGTCGAAGCCCACCCCCAGCAGGTAAAGGCCGATCGGCACCAGGGTTTGCCGCAGCCGGCGGATCAGCCGTTGGGGATGGCCGGCATAGATCCGGGTGATCGCAGCCGGGTCGTAGGTGAGCAGGCCCGCGGCCTCGATGAAGTCGCTCAGCTCGCCGTTGGCGCTGCCCGCGTTGATCGGTGCCTTCGGATCAGCCGGGGCGGTAATGCGGGGCTCGGCCGGCGGTGGCGGTGCCATCGGGTCGGTGCCGAACACGGCGGCACGCATGGCGGCCGTGGCCTGTTCCAGGGCGGTGGGCTGCTCAGGCACCGGTGTTCTTGAGGCTCCAACCCCCTTCTAAAGGAAAGACACTGCCGCTACGGTTCACGCGAACACCTGTTCCACCCCACCAGCGGCCGTGCTCACCGGACTGCGCCTGGAGAACATCGCCCTGATCGAGCGGCTGGAGCTCGACTTCAGCAGTGGCTTCACGGTGCTCACCGGTGAAACCGGCGCCGGTAAATCGATCCTGCTCGACGCCCTCGATGCCCTGCTCGGCGGCAACGCCGGTGTCCGCCTGTTGCGGCAGGGCAGCAGCCAGGGCCTGATCGAAGCCTGCTTCAGCCTCACCCCACCCTTGCAGGCCTGGCTGGAGCAGCAGGAGCTCGAGGCCGACGACGGCGAGGTGCTGCTCAGCCGTGAATGGCGCCTGAGCGAGGGCCGGCTCTCCAGCCGCCACCGCCTCAATGGGGTGGCGGTGAACAAGGTCCAGGTGCAGGAGCTGCGGCCCTTGCTGCTCGATCTCACCGTGCAGGGCCAAACCCAGCAACTGGCGCGGCCTGGCCAGCAGCGCCGTTGGCTGGATCGCTTCGGTGGTGAGCCGGTGCTGGAGGCCCTGGGGCCGGTGGCGGAGGCCTGGCAGCAGTGGAAGGCCGCGGCGGCGGCCCTGGAGGAAGCCCGGGCCAGCTGGCAGCAGCTGCAGCAGGAACGCGAGCGACAGGAGCAATGGCTCGCCGATCTGGAGGCCGCGCGGCTCGACGATCCCCACGAGCGGCTGCGGCTGCAGCAGGAGCAGGACCGCCTGGCCCATGGGGTGCGCCTGCAGGAAGGGGTGATGGTCTTGATGGGCCGGTTGGTGGAGGGGGCCGAGGGCGCACCCTCGGTGCTCGATCACCTGGCGGCCTGCGAGCAGGAGCTGCAGACCATGCAGCAGCTTGATGGCTCCGTGGAAACCCTCAGCAGCACGGCTGCCGATGCCCTGGCCCAGCTGCAGGATCTGGTGCGTGAACTGGATCGCTATGGGGCTTCCCTGGAGAGCGACCCGGAGCGGCTCGCGGAGTTGCAGGAGCGGATGGCCGAGCTCAAGGCCCTGGAGCGTCGCCATGGGATGGAGCTGGCGGAGCTGATCGCGCAGCGCGATCGCCTGCGGGAACAGCTGGCTCCAGGCGGTGCGGAAGCCTCGCTCGAGGCCCTGGAAGCCAGGGAGGCGAAGGCCCGCCAGCAGCGCGACCGCCTCAACGGTCAGCTCACCGCCCGCCGCCAGTCCGCGGCAGCGGCCCTGGAGCAGCAGCTGATGGAGGCGCTGCGGCCGATGGGTTTGGCCAACGTGCGCTTCGCCGTGCAGATCGAGCTTGCCGCCGCCGGTGCGGAAGGGGCCGATGCGGTGCAGTTTCTGTTTTCCGCCAATCCTGGCCAGCCCTTGGCGCCTCTGGCGGAGGTGGCCTCCGGCGGGGAGATGAGCCGCTTCCTGCTGGCCCTCAAAACCTGCCTGGCCGCGGCCGATCAGCACGTGACCTTGCTCTTCGATGAGATCGACACGGGCGTGAGCGGGCGGGTGAGTGGTGCCATGGCCGAGCTGCTGCGCCGTCTGGCCCGCCAGCGCCAGGTGTTCTGCGTGACCCACCAGCCCCTGGTGGCCGCCGCCGCCGATCACCATTTCCGGGTGAGCAAGCAGGTGGTGGACGGCCTTACCCACACGCGCGTGTCCCCCCTGCGGGACACTCAGGCCCGCCAGGCGGAGCTGGCCGAGCTCGCCGGCGGCGACCACAGCGAAGCCCGCAGCTACGCCGCCAGCCTGTTGGAACAACACACATGAGCAGCTCCTTCCCCCAGCGCTGGACGACCAACGCCATGCCCAGCCAGCAGGGCCGGGTGGCCCTGATCACCGGCGCCAACAGCGGCCTGGGCTTGGAATCGGCCCGCTCCCTGATGGCCC
>CAIOXF010000376.1 GCA_903862155.1 uncultured cyanobacterium
CGATCATGCGGCCGTGGGCACCAAAAGCAACGATTAAGGTCAGCTTAGTTGGCGCCCCACCCACCGGATGTTTGCCCACCCTCTGGTGCTGCCGTTTGTGCTGCCACCCCTGTCGATGGATGTGGGCCTGCTGCTGATCTCGATCGGGGTGGTGAACCTGTGGAAGGCCCGCCGCGCCTGAACGCGGGCCACACCCTGCTGTTCTTCAAGCCCTACGGGGTGTTGAGCCAATTCACCCCCGAACCAGGCAGCCGCTGGGGCTACCTGGCCGAGCACATCACTGTGCCGGAGGTGTATGCCGCCGGCCGCCTCGATGCCGACAGCGAGGGGCTGCTGCTGCTCACCGCCAACGGCCGCCTGCAGCAGCGGCTCACCGATCCGGGCTTCGGCCACTGGCGCCGCTACTGGGTGCAGGTGGAAGGGAAAGCCAGCGCCAACCCGGCCGCGCTCGACCAACTCCGCGATGGAGTGATGGTGCAGGGGCGCGCCACCCTGCCAGCCCGGGCGCGGGCGCTGCCCAACGATGAGGTAGCTGCAGCCCAGCTGCCGGAGCGGGATCCGCCGATCCGGCACCGGCTCAACCTGCCCACCAGCTGGATCGAAATCGACCTGCGCGAAGGCCGCAACCGCCAGGTGCGGCGCATGACCGCCGCCGTGGGCCTGCCCACCCTGCGCCTGATCCGCACCGCTATCGATCTGATGGATGGCCGGCCGCCGCTCAGCCTCACTGGCCTACGACCAGGCCAGTGGCGCTGGTGCGATCCCGCCGAACACAGCCGGCTAGACCAGCTACTTCGTCAGCGGCGCTCCCCCGGCCGTGGCGGCCGTGAAGGGGGCGGAAAATCCGGACGGGCCGGGGGTGGCGGGTAAGGGGGCTTGGCGAACACGGGAGAGGGCTCACCCCAAGGCGTCCTTCAGCTCACGCACCGTTTGCAATTGCCCGTAGTAGTAGTTCGCCCGCGCACGGCGATCGGGATCCTCCACGCTGTCGAGGGCATCAAAGCCCAGGCTCTGCCAGAGCTCATGGCCGCAGGCCCGGTTGACCTCCTCCACCGCTTCGGCCTCCAGGTTGGCCAGACGCCGCTGCAGGTTTTTGATCTGGGCGATCGCCATGAAAGCCGCTTAGTACGAACGAACCAATGATCCTAAAAGGGCAGCTTCTTCTTGGCGTCCTTGTCGAGATCGGCCTCCATCTCGCGCAGGCGCTTGAGGATCGTGTCGTAGTACTCCTTGAGATAGTCCTCCAGCTTGGTGGTTTCGGCAGGATCCAGCCCGAAGGTGGCGTAGGTGGCCTCCATCGGTGCATCCAGGGTCTTGCCGCTGCCGGTCACCGCGTCGAAGGCCAGGCGCTCGGCGATGTTGAGCGTGGCCTCAAAGAAACTGGTGAACCCTTTCATCAGCTGCAGCAGGGCCGGAGGCACCCGGAAGATACGGGCGTCTTTGCCGGTGTTGCGCTCGCACAGCTGGGTGATCTCGCCGGTGGTCCAGGCCCGGGGACCCACCACGGGGAAGGAGCGGCGGATCGTGTCGGGGTGGTCCAGGGCGGCCACCGCAAAGCGGGCCATGTCCTGGGTGTTCATGTAGGCGATCGGGGTGGGAGCACCGCTCACCCAAACCGTCTGGTTCTCAAGAACCGGAATCGCGAACTGGGAGATCAGGCCCTGCATGAACGCCGCGCCCTGCAGGATCGTGTAGTCGAAGTCGGAGGCGGCCAGCCACTCCTCGGTGCAGGCCTTGATGTCCATCAAGGGCACATCTCGGTGCTTCGCCGCATCCAGCAGGGAGATGAACACCAGGCGCTTCACCCCGGCGCGCTGGCAGGCGGCAAAGAGGTTCTGCTTGCCCGACCAGTCGGTGTCGTAGGCGCTGCCTGGATCCGTAGCCCGCGCGGTAGAGGCATCGATCACCGCCTCCTGGCCCTCGAGGGCGTAATCGAGGCTGTCGGGCTCCAGCAAATCACCGCGGGTGAGTTCACAGCCCCACTCCTGAAGGAACGCGGCCTTGCGCGGAGAGCGCACCATGCAACGGACCTGGTGGCCGGCGTCGATGGCACGTCGAGCGATCTGGCGACCAAGGGTGCCTGTGCCACCGATCACCAGAACCTGCATGGAAACCCGTCAAGCGGGCTCGAGCCTAGGGGTGCACCCCGCAGGGCGCGGCCGGGACTAAGCCGGCAGGATTCAGTCCTTGTCGGCGAGCTTGAGCAATAGGGCGCCACCGGCCAGACCCACGGGGATCAGCACCCAGAACAGGGCCGCGGTGCCGAAAATTTCAGAGGCCATGGGGCGGCGCTTGGAAACTGGCTCCTTATTTAGCAGTGTCCGTCCCGGTTCCGGCTGCCAACTGCAGCAGCAGGGGCCAGGGGGCATCGCTGCGGATCTGACCGGCCATCACGCCACTGGGCCAGGCCTGCCAGCCCGCGCGACAAACCGCTGCCACCAAAGCCTCCAGCCGAGGCGGGCCAGCCCCTAACCGCTTCGCCAGCTCAGCCGTGGGCCAGCAACGGGCCACCGGTGCCGGATCCCCCTGCAGCTGGACCAGCAGCCGGGTGGTGGATCGGGCCACGCTCTCCTCGGGCGCGGGGGTGGAGGCCATCGCCGCCAGCAGGGCTGGATCCTGCAGGGGCCCGATCCATAGAGGTCCGCTGATGGCCAGCGGCGGCGCAGTGCCCGGGCTGCAGGCGCAGGGTTGCCACTGGCGCAGCTGCAGCAGTGATTGCACCTGCTGATCGCCGCAACCATGGCAATGGGCCAACAGCCCCAGTTGCTCCTCCGCCCCCCGCGCTGGCGAGCGGGTGATGCGCACCGCCGTGCGGAAGGTGCGGCCCTCACTGAAGGCAAACAGCGGCTCCAGCCCCCGGC
>CAIOXF010000377.1 GCA_903862155.1 uncultured cyanobacterium
ACAAAGGACTGACCCGCTGCGGCCTCGTCGACCAGGCGGGAGAGGTGGGTCTTTGCTTCGTGCATGTTCACGCTGCGCACGACCACCCCGCCAAACCGCAACCAACTTAGTCGACTAAGCCAGTGCACGCGGCGGTCACTACCATTGATAAGCACCATCAAGGTTGGCCCGATGGACACCGCACGCCTGTTCCAGTCAGGGCGAAGCCAAGCGGTGCGCCTGCCCAAGGAGTATCGATTCAGCGGCACAGAAGTGGCCGTCAAGCACTTCGGGAATGGTGTCCTGCTGCTCCCGATCGACGATCCCTGGCAAACCCTGGAGGAAGGGCTGGCCAACTTCGAACCCGGGTTTGTGCTGGAGCGTGAGCAACCAGAGCAGCAACAGCGCGATGGGATTGAGCCGTGATCCTGCTCGACACCAACATCTGCATTCACGTGATCAATGCCAGGCCGCCAGCGGTGCTGGATCGCTTCAGGCAATACCGAATGGGTGAGATCGGAATCTGCAGCGTGGTGGCCGCAGAGCTTGCTTATGGCGTCGCGAAGAGCGGCTCCTCACGCAACAGAGCAGCCCTGGAGATGTTCCTCACTCCTTTGGCCATCCTTCCTTTCGATGAATCCGCGATCTGGTCCTACGGAAATCTCAGGGCAGAACTGGAGAAGAAAGGCACACCGATCGGCTCACTCGACACGATGATTGCGGCCCATGCACTCAGCCAAAGAGCCACGCTGGTCACGAACAACACAAGGGAATTCGAACGCGTCCCCGGGCTTCAGGTTGAAAATTGGGTGCCGCAGCCATAGAGCTTGAGCGCCACAGTGGGAAGCGGCGGCTCCCTCCCCCATGCCCACCCAGGAACTCGTTCAGCAGTACTACGGCCAGGAGCTCAGCAGCAGCGCCGATTTGAAGACCAGCGCCTGCTGCGATGCCGACACGGTGCCCGGTTGGCTCAAGCCCCTGCTGGCCAAGGTGCACCCGGAGGTGAGCAGCCGTTACTACGGCTGCGGGCTGGTGTGCCCGGAGCTGCTGGAGGGCTGCCGGGTGCTGGATCTGGGCAGCGGTTCAGGGCGCGATGTGTATCTGCTCAGCCAACTGGTGGGGCCCAGCGGCGCGGTGGTGGGCGTCGACATGACGCCGGAGCAGCTGGCGGTGGCGCGGGAGCACCAGGCGTTCCATGCCGAGGCCTTCGGCTACGCCAACACCACGTTTGTTGAGGGCACGATCGAGCGGCTGGAGGAGCTGCCCCTGGAGCCCGGCAGCTTCGATGTGGTGGTGAGCAACTGCGTGCTCAACCTGTCGGTGGATAAGCCGGCTGTGCTGCGCGGTGTGCAGCGGCTGCTCAAACCCGGCGGGGAGTTTTACTTCTCCGATGTGTACGCGGATCGGCGCCTACCGGAGCAGGTGCAGCGCGATCCGGTGCTCTACGGCGAATGCCTCGGGGGTGCTCTCTACTGGAACGATTTCCTGCGGCTGGCCCGCGGCGCTGGGTTCAACGATCCGCGCCTGGTGAGCGACCGGCCGCTGGAGATCACCGACCCCGCCCTGGCCTCACTCCTTGGGGAAGCGCGCTTCTACTCCGCCACCTACCGCCTGTTCGCCATCCCCGAACTGGAAGACGCCTGCGAAGACCACGGCCAGGCCGTGATCTACCGGGGCTCGATTCCCCAGCACCCCCACCGCTTCGATCTCGACGGCCACCACGCGATCGAAACCGGCAAGGTGTTTCCGGTGTGCGGCAACACGTTCCGGATGCTGCAGCAAACCCGCTTCGCACCGCACTTCAGCTTCATCGGCGATTTCGAACGCCACTACGGCCTGTTCGAAGGCTGCGGCAGCACCATTCCCTTCGGCAGTGCCAGCACAGGGAGCGCCAATTGCGCCACCCCGCCCGCCGCGAGCGGTAGCTGCTGCTGAGCAGAGGGAACACAGTGATCAGGTAGCAGCCCTAGGGGTTTGACTGGCTTCTCGGCGATGTTCCAAACGCTCAGCGAGCCACACCTTGATGATCGACTGGCGTGTCACCCCCAGGCGTGAAGCCTCCTGATCGAGCTGCTCCACCATCCAGAGGGGAAAGTCCACATTGACGCGCTTCTGTTCAAGGCGAGGCCGCCGCGCTGCAGCCAGATCAAGGGCCTCCAACACGGATTCACCGTCGTCGAAGCGTTGATCAAGTTCAGAGCTGTTCATAGAGATTCACCTCGTCTTGGCGAGAACGGCGAACGGAAATCAGGCGGATCACTCCTTGCCGGTAGGTGATAACGGCAGACCAGTGCTTGCCAACCAAACGAGCGATCACAAGGAACCGCTCTTCACCAGTGGTGCGGGCAGGAATTTCCAGCAAGGCCGGATCCCGCCACGGCTCTTGGGCATCGATGAAATCGATGCCGTGCTTCTTGAGGCTGGCCTCACTCTGATGCGGGTCGAATTCGAACTCCATTTCGACCCAGAACCTATACCGTTTTAGACAAAGAAACCTGGCTTTGATGCCACAAGCCCCCGCCACCGCTCAGCGCCATGTGCTGCTCACCGGCGGCAGTTCCGGCATCGGCCTGGAGGCGACTCGGCAGCTGCTGAAAACTGGCCATCGCCTCACGGTGCTGTGCCGTGACGGAGCCACCGGGGATCGCCTGTGCACGGAACTGGGGGCAGAGATAGCCACGCCCGTCTGCGATCTGGCGGATCTGGGGAGCGTGGACGCCTGCACCTCGGAGCTGCTGAGCCAAGGAACCCCCATTGACACGCTGGTACTCAACGCCGGGCTGCAATACAGCGGCGCCAAGGAACCGCGCTGGTCTGCCCAGGGGTTTGAGCTCACCATCGCGGTAAACCATCTGGCCCACCAGGCGCTGTTGCAGCGGTTGCTGGTGTTGCTCGAACAGGGCAGGGCGCCGCGGCTGGTGGTCACGGCGTCTGAGGTGCACGACCCCACGAGCGGGGGCGGCAAGGTGGGCCGGCCCGCCGGAGTGGGCACCCTGGTGGGGCTGCGGCAGGGTGCCGGGGCAGCCATGCTCGATGGCAGCGCCTTCGATGCCGAAAAGGCCTACAAAGACAGCAAGCTCTGCAACCTGCTGATGGCCCGCGAGGCAGTGCGGCGCCTTCAAGCCGCAGGCAGCGCGGTGCGGGTGCTGGCCTGGAGCCCGGGGCTGGTGATTCCCCGCAGCGAAGGCGGCTTCTTCCGCTACAGCCGCGTGCACAACCCGGCGGGCCAGGCGCTGTTTGCCCTGGTGGCGAGGGATCTGCTGCAGCTCACCGAATCACCAAAGCGGGCCGGGGCCCTGCTCGCCGGGCTGGCTACCACTACGCCTGAGCACCTCGAGCCATTTGAGTACTGGAGCAACCGGGTGCTGGGGCCGGGCCGCCGTCGGTTTAAGCGCAGCGAACCCAGCGCAGAAGCCCGCTCCGATGCCCTGGCCCAGGAGTTGTGGGAGCTCAGTGCTCAGCACGCCTCCCGCGCAGTCGCCGATAGAGGCGATACCCCCGCCGCACCCCGTTGAGAAGGCGAGCCGGAGCGCGCAACCGCAGCGGTGCGATCAGGGGCCGGTAGAGCAGGACGTAAGCGAGGCGCAAGTCGCGCCAGGCGGTGCAGGGTTCGGGGTTGAGGAAGTCGGAGATGTCCACGATCAGGCCGCGCCCGTTGTGGAGCATCACGTTGCGCCCATGCACGTCATGGCCGTGGAGTCCGCGGGCGCTCGCATAGGCGAGGGCATGGTCGATGTCGGTGATCGCCTGGGCAGGGATCAATACGCCCTGACGCACGCAGTCGTAGAGGGTGATGCCGTGCAGGCGCCGCAACACCAGAAACGACTCACCCACGTGCCAACACCGGGAATAGGCGGGGTGCTCACCAATTCGCCGATACACCTCGGCCTCCTCGGCCAGGCCGGGACGCCCGGGCGCATACACCTTCACCACCAGCTCAGGGTGGCCGGGATGGTGCAGCACGGCGGCGTAGTTGCCGCAGCCGAGGATCCGCCAGGGCTCCGGCAGGTTGAGCACCCGCACCGGATCGTGGGGATCCAGGCTCCGCAGCTGGAGCTCCGGCAGCAACTGGCGATGAATGCGCTCCAGCAGTTGGGGCAGGGTCACCCAACCACCCCCCGCAGCAGGCCCACCAGGGCCGCCGCACCAATCAGCGGCAACACGCCCCAGCGCCAACGCAGCAACAGCATCAGCGCCACCAAGGCCAGAACCAGGGCTGCAGCATCAAGCCGCCCTGCGGGCCAGAGCACGGGGCCAGCAAAGAACACCGCCAGGCTCGCGATCACGCCCACCACCGCCGCCGTGATGGCGGTGAGCGGAGCGCCGAGGCGCAGATCGTTGCGACTGGCCTCCACCAGGGGGGCGCCGCACAGGATGAACCCGAACGACGGCAGGAAGGTGAACCACACCACCACCAGCGCCGCTGCGGCGGCGCCGATCCAGGTGCCAGGCGGGCCGAACACACCGCCGTTCCAACCGCCCATGAAGCCCACAAAAGCCAGCACCATGATCAAGGGGCCCGGCGTGGTTTCCCCGAGGGCCAAACCATCCACCACCTGGGCCGCGCTGAGCCAGCCGAACTGCTCCACCGACGCCTGGGCCACATAGGGCAACACCGCATAAGCACCGCCGAAGCTCACCAGCGCCACCCGGCTGAAGAAGCGGGCCATGGTGGGCAGCAGC
>CAIOXF010000378.1 GCA_903862155.1 uncultured cyanobacterium
CTGCAGGCGGCCCTGCTGGCCCTGGCGGGGCCGGGCGAGCGGGTGCTGCTGCCGCGCAACCTGCACCGCTCCCTGCTGCACGGCTGCGTGTTGGGCGATCTGCGGCCGGTGCTGTTCGACCTGCCCTTCGATCCGGCCACGGGCCTGTGGCTGCCGCCCACTCCCGAGGGGCTGGCCGCGGCGATCCGCCAGGCCCAGACCCAGGGGGCCCTGGCGGGGGTGGTGCTGGTGTCGCCCAGCTACCAGGGGCTGGTGGCAGATCTGCCGGGCTTGATCGCTGAGGCGCACCGAGGGGGGCTACCGGTGCTCGTGGATGGGGCCCACGGCCGCGGCGAGGCGGTGGCCGCCGGTGCCGATCTCACCGTGCTCTCGCTGCAGAAGGCGGCCGGGGGCCTGGCCCAGAGCGCGGCGCTGCTGGCCCAGGGGGGCCGGGTGTCGGTGGAGGCGCTGGAACGGGCGTTGCTCTGGCTGCAAACCTCCAGCCCCAGCGCCCTGCTGCTGCGCTCCAGTGCCCTGGCGATCGAAGCGGTCTGCAGCAGCGCCGGCCTGCGCAGGCGCCAGCGAGCAGAGGCAGTCGGCCGGCGCCTGGCCGAGCGCTGCCGCGCCCAGGGGTTGCCCCTGGTGGCCAACCACGACCCCCTGCGCCTGGTGCTGCACACCGCCGCCATGGGGATCAACGGCCTGGAGGCCGATGGCTGGCTGCTGGAGCGGGGGGTGATCGCCGAACTGCCGGAGCCCGGCACGCTCACCTTCTGCTTGGGGACGGTGCCGCCGCGGGGGGTGGTGCGCCGCCTGCCCCGGCAGCTCCTGGCCCTCCGCACGGTTCTGGGTGGCGCGCCCCTGCCGCCGTTCAGCCAGCCGCCGCTGCCTGCCGTGGCCGAGCTGGCGCTGCCGATCGGTACGGCCTGGCGCGGGCCCGCTGAGGCGGTGGCACTGCACCAGGCCGCCGGCCGCATCGCCGCCGAAACCCTCTGCCCCTATCCCCCGGGCATTCCGCTGCTGATCCCCGGCGAGCGGATCGATGGGGCCCGGGCGGCCTGGCTCGCCGAACAACAGGGCCGCTGGCCCGGCCAGATCGCTGATACCGTGAGGGTTCTGGCCGAAACGTAAGGGCGCCGGGGCGAGCCATGGAGCAGCAGCAACCCGGTGCTTACCAGTGGGACTTCGTGACCCCCGGGTTGCCCGACGGAGCCTTCCAGCATGCGCCGGGCTTCAGCCCCACCCCGATGGAACTGCGGGTGATGCTGCTGGCCCATCTGCGCCCCAAGGCCGATTCGCTGGTGTGGGATGTGGGCGGCGGAACCGGCGCCCTGGCCCTGGAGATCGCCCGGTTGATGCCCCAGGGCGTGGTGCACACCCTCGAGCGCGACCCGGAAGCAATCGAGCTGCTCGAGCGCAACCGCAAGCGCTTCGGCATCGCCAACCTGCAGATCCATGCCGGCGCTGCGCCGGATGATCTGCCGAGCCTGCCGGGGCCGCCCGATCGGGTGCTGCTGGAGGTGGGTCGGCCCCTGGGCGATGTGTTGCGCCAGGTGTGGCAGGTGTTGTTGCCGGCCGGGCGGCTGGTGATTAGCACCGCCAGCCTGGAGGGGTTGGTGGATGCCACCGACACCCTGGCCCAGCTGGAGGCCAAGGATGTGCAGGTGGTGCAGGCCACCGTGCATCGGATGCAGCGCCGCGGCAGCCAGGCCAAGCTGGCGGCGGCCGAACCGCTGTTTCTGATCGCGGCTGAGCGCTCTTGACCCCCCAGCCCACCACCCGCGCTGCCACCTCGCCGGCCCGGCTGCTGAGCGGCTGGCTGGCTGGGGCCTTCGGCTTCGTGGTGGTGATGCTCGGGGGCTGGTGGTTCACGGTGGCCGTGGGGTTGATCGTGCACCTGGGGCTGCTGGAGTTTTTCCGGATGGCCCAGTTCAAGGGCATCCGGCCGGCCACCAAAACCACCCTGGTGGCGGTGCAGCTGCTGCTGCTCACCACCCAGGCCGCCAGCGGGGCGGAGGCAGGCGGTGGGCTGTTCGTGGGGGATGTGGCGGCGGCGGTGCTGCCCGCCTCCGGAGCGGTGATCTGCGGATGGCTACTGCTGCAGCCTGTGACCGGCACGATTGCCGATATCGCCGCTTCGATCTTCGGGCTTTTCTATCTGGGTTTTCTGCCCAGCCACTGGATCAAGCTGCGCGACCTCAGCGATGCCGCCTTGGCTCCGAACCTGGTGGAGTTACCGATCAGCAGTGGCAATGCCCTCACCCTGCTGGCCTGCTTCCTGGTGGTGGCCACCGACATCGGCTCCTATGTGATCGGTCGTCGGCTCGGCCGCCATCCGCTCTCGCCGATCTCGCCGGGCAAAACGGTGGAGGGGGCGTTGGGTGGCGTGGGCTGCGCCTGCGCCGTGGGAGCCCTGGGCGGGGTGCTGCTGGGCTGGAGCTGGGGCTGGCTGCTGGGCGCCGTGCTCGGTGCGGTGGTGGCGCTGTTTGCCCTGGTGGGCGATCTCACCGAATCGATGATGAAGCGCGATGCCGGGCTGAAGGATTCCGGCGACGTGATCCCGGGCCACGGCGGCATCCTCGATCGCATCGACAGCTACCTGTTCACTCCGGCGGTGGTGTATTCACTGGTCACGCTGGTGCTGCCGCTGATTCAGCGCTGAATCAGGGGGAGACTGAATCAGGGGGAAACCCTGGCCTCGCCGATCAGCTGCAGCATGCCGGCCTGGATGCCGGCCTCGCTGATGGTGATGTTGGGGTCCATCGGCAGGCGGTGCTGGGCTACCTCGTTCGCGGGGTGATTCACGCCACGGATCTCCACGGTGCCATCCACGGCCCTCACCTCGGTGGCGAGCTCCACCAGCCCGCGCTCGGCCACCCCCTGGGCCGCCAGCACCAGTCGGTTGGCCTGCACCCGCAGCTCGGTGAGCGGCGTGATCCCCAGCAGCGCCTCACCGATGGCATCGCCCAGCCCCCGCCATTCGGGCCTGGCCAGGGAGCGGGTCAGGCCGTCGGCCGTCAAACTCACCTGGCCGCGGATCAGGAAGGGATGGTGCAGCTGCAGGCCCTTGCCCCGCAGCACCTGGCCCATCTGCACGTCAATCGGATCACTGCGCAGATCCACCAGTTCGATCTGCAGGCCCTGGTACGTCACCCGGCGGGCCATCACCTGCACGCCCGCCAGCCGCCCCCGCAGCAGGGCCATGGCGGAGCCCTCCAGCCGGATCTCCAGGCTTTCGATCGCATCGCACTGCTGGCGAACCCACAGCTGCAGTCCACTGGCCAGCAGCTGCATCACCGGGCCACTGCCACTGCCGTTGCCACTGCCGCTGGTGGTTGTGGGGGCTTCCGGGGAGACGGCGTCGGGATTGCTGCTGGAGCTCGAGCTCATCCGGCGACGGGCAGGGGGGAGGACTGGGCGCGGCCGGTGTGCTCCCACCAGGTGGCAGCCACGGCCTGGGGCTGGTCGATGTGGGGTAGGTGCCCGCAGGCATCGAGTTCCCGCACCCGCTCTCCTAACAGAGCCAGGGCATCCCGTTTCTGGGGCTGGCGCAGGATCCGGTCGTTGGCTCCCCACAGCACCGCCATGGGCTGGGCGGGCAGGGGGTCGCCGCAACCGGCGAAGCCGCCGGAGCGGGCGAAGGCGGCCAGGGCCTGGGCCCAGCCGACGGTGTGCAGGTGCAGGGAGGCGATCTCCAGTTCCGGGGCGCCCACGTCGGCGTCGGGGTCGGCGAAGGCGCTGCGGCACAGGCCCTGGCGCACGCCGGGCAGGGCCAGGAAGCGCACCCCCAGCGCATCCAGCAAGGGCGGCACGGGCATGGGTCGTCCGGTGAGGCCGGCGGGGGCCAGCAGCATCAGCTCACCGATGCGATCGCCCAGTCGGCGGGCCAGCTCCACCGCCACCGAGCCCCCCATCGAGGCACCGATCAGCTGCACGGGGCGATGGCCGCAGCGCTCCTGGATGGCGTTCACCAGGGTTTCCAGGTGATCGAGCACGGCCGAGGGGCCATAGGCGGCGCCGGCCTGGCGCGGGCTGAAGCCAAAGCCGAACAGATCGGGGATGAACAGGTGGTGGTGAGGGGCGAGCAGCGGAGCGAGCCGCCGGAATTCCAGGAAGCTGCTGTCAAAGCCATGGAGCAGCAGCACCGGCGCCCCGGCCCCTACCACCGCCACGGGCCATGGCTCGGGGTAGCCATCCAGATCCCACCACTGCACCGATTGCGCCAGGGCCCGACCTTGCGGGTCGAGCAGGCTTGCGGCGGCCTCGGCCACCAGCTCCTGGCCGGTTGCGCCCACCCTCATGCCAGGGCTTCGCTGGGGATGCCGGCGGTGGTGCTCACCAGGGCTGCCAGCAGGTCGGCTTCGCTCACGGCAAAGGGCAGATGGTGCAGGTCGGAGCCTGGGCGGCAGGCAAAGGCACAGGCGGTGTGGAGCTCAGCCAGGCTGGCGGCTCCAAGGCCCAGATCCTGCAGGGTGATCGGCAGGCCGAGCCGGCGGAAGACAGGCACCAGTTGGCGGCGGGCCTGGGCCGCCAGTTGCTGGCCGCCGAGCACTTCCTCCAGGCGCAATTGCACCAGGATCCCGAAGCCCACCTTTTCGCCGTGGAGCTGGCCGTGGCTGGCCTCCAGCTGGGTGAGGCCGTTGTGCACGGCATGGGCTGCCACGGTGCGGCAGCGCGCGCCGCCGATGCCACCGATCACGCCAGCGGTGAGGCCGCAGGCTTCCGCCACCCGCACCCAGGCGTCGGAGCCGGGGTTGGCCATCGCGGCCTCCGCTTCCAGCAGCAGCTGGTCGCGCAGCACCCGCGCCATCTGCACGGCCTGCTGGATCAGCCCATCGCTGCTGCCGCCGCTGCTCACCGAGGCCTCGTACCACTTGGCCATCGCATCGGCGATGCCGCTGGCCAGGGTGCGCTGGGGTGCCTGGCGCACCAGCTGGTGATCGAACACCAGCAGATCGGGGCAGCGGGCTAGGGCCACATCGCCTTCAAAGGCGCCTTGCTCGGAATAGATGTTGCTCAAGGCTGTCCAGCCTGCGCAGGTGGCAGCACTGGTGGGCACGGTGATGCAGGTGAGGCCGTGCTCGTTGGCTAGCCACTTGCCGGCGTCGAGCACCTTGCCACCACCCACGGCAACCACGGCATCGCAGCCGCTGCCGTGGAGCTCGGCGCTGATCCGGTGCAGATCGCTCCAGCAGCAGTCGTGCTCCAGCAGCGCAGGATGAACCGATAGACCGTGGACCTCCAGATCGCCTTGCAGGCGTTGGCGCAGCTGGGTTGTGGCTGGGCTGCGCCCGAGCAGAAGGGGCCGTTTGCCCAGCCCCTTGATCAGCGGCAGGGCTTCGGTCCAGGCGCCATCACCCCGCAGCACCTGGGCTGGGGCGATGGCGTGCTGGGATACCTCAGGCACCGGCGGCGGCCAGCTCGGGAACGGGGGCGGTGAGGGTTTGCTTGCGGATCACCACCTGCTTCTCCTCGTTCACATCCACAAGGGCGGCATCGCCTTCGCCGATCCGGCCGCTGAGGAACTCCTCGGCCAGGGAGTCTTCCAGCAGGCGCATCACGGCGCGGCGCAGCGGACGGGCGCCATAGGAGGGGTTGTAACCCTCTTCCACCAGGCGCTCCTTGAACGCTTCGGTGACCGAGAGGGTGATGCCCTTCTCCTGCATCCGGCCGAACACCTCCTTGAGCATGATCTCCGCGATTTCCTTGACTTCGTCGCGGCTGAGTTGACGGAAGACGATGATTTCGTCGAGACGGTTGAGGAATTCCGGGCGGAAGTATTGCTTCAGTTCCTCATTCACCAGCGAACGAATGCGGTTGTACTGGGTTTCTTCCGCCGCTTCACCGGAGAACTCGAAGCCGAGGCCGCCGCCGCCCTTCTCAATCACCTTCGAACCGATGTTCGAGGTCATGATGATCAGGGTGTTCTTGAAGTCCACCGTGCGGCCCTTGGAGTCGGTCAGGCGACCGTCTTCCAGCAGCTGCAGCAGCAGGTTGAACACATCGGGGTGGGCCTTTTCGATCTCGTCGAACAACACCACGGTGTAGGGCCGGCGGCGCACGGCTTCAGTGAGCTGACCGCCCTCGTTGAAGCCCACATAGCCCGGAGGCGAACCGATCAGCTTGCTGACGGTGTGGCGCTCCATGAACTCCGACATATCGAGGCGGATCATGGCTTCTTCGCTGCCGAAGAAGTAAGCAGCCAGGGCTTTGGTGAGCTCGGTTTTACCCACGCCGGTGGGTCCGGAGAAGATGAAGCTGGCGATCGGGCGATTGGGGTTCTTCAGACCCACCCGGGCGCGGCGGATGGCGCGAGACACGGCCTTCACGGCTTCGTCCTGACCGATCAGGCGCTGGTGGAGGGTTTCCTCCATGTTCAGCAGCTTCACCGACTCCGATTCGGTGAGCTTCTGCACCGGCACGCCGGTCCAGGAGGCCACGATCTGGGCGATGTCTTCCTCCGTCACCACCGGAGCGTGGTCGAGATCCACCGGCTCGGCCACGGCAGTGCCCGTACTGGCAGCTGCAGCCTCCGTGGATTCCTCCGATGCTTCGGTTTCCGCGCTGTCGCTCTTGCGCGACTGGAGGATTGAGCGGATTTGCTCGCGCAGCTCCACTTCCTTGTCGCGCAGTTCACCGGCCTTGGCGAAGTCCTGCTCGCGCACGGCCTCCTCCTTCTGCTTCTGCACCTCGCGCAACTGCTTATCCACCTCCTTCGCGGCCGGGGGCAGTTTGGAGTTCATCAGCCGGACGCGGCTGCCGGCTTCATCAATCAGGTCGATGGCCTTGTCGGGCAGGAAGCGGTCGGAGATGTAGCGATCGCCCAGGGTGGCGGCTGCCACCAGGGCCTCGTCGGCGATCTTGAGGCGGTGGTGCTCCTCGTAGCGCTCCTTGAGGCCGCGCAGGATCTCGATGGTGTCATCCACCGAGGGCTCGCCCACCATCACCGGCTGGAAGCGGCGCTCCAGGGCCGCATCCCGTTCGATGTGCTTGCGGTATTCGTCGAGGGTGGTGGCGCCGATGCACTGCAGCTCGCCGCGGGCCAGGGCCGGCTTGAGGATGTTGGCGGCATCGATGGCGCCCTCAGCGGCGCCGGCACCGATCAGGGTGTGCACCTCGTCGATCACGAGGATCACGTTTCCGGCGCCCCGGATCTCCTCCATGATCTTTTTGAGGCGCTCTTCGAACTCACCGCGGTACTTGGTGCCCGCCACCAGCAGGCCGATATCGAGGGTGAGAACGCGCTTGTCTTCAAGAATGTCCGGGATGTCGCCGGAGTTGATCCGCTGGGCCAGCCCCTCGGCGATGGCGGTCTTGCCGACGCCGGGTTCGCCGATCAGCACGGGGTTGTTCTTGGTGCGGCGACCCAGGATCTGGATCACGCGCTCGATTTCGTGTTGGCGCCCCACCACCGGGTCGAGCTTGCCGTCGGCGGCCTGCTGGGTGAGGTTGCTGCCGAATTCATCCAGCGTGGGGGTCTTGGTGGAGCCTTTGCCACCACCACCGCCACCGGCACCCACTTCGGCGGTCTCGCCGAGCATGCGGATCACCTGGGTGCGCACCTTGGCCAGATCCACGCCGAGATTCTCCAGCACGCGGGCAGCGACGCCCTCGCCCTCGCGGATCAGGCCCAGCAGCAGGTGCTCCGTGCCGATGTAATTGTGGCCGAGCTGGCGCGCCTCTTCCAGCGACAGCTCCAAGACCCGTTTAGCCCTTGGCGTGAACGGAATCTCGACCGCCACGAAACCGGAACCGCGGCCGATGATCTTCTCCACCTCAACCCGGGCGTCCTTGAGGTTCACCCCCATCGACTTGAGCACCTTGGCGGCCACGCCGGTGCCCTCACCAATCAGGCCCAGCAGGATCTGCTCCGTGCCCACGAAGTTGTGCCCCAGCCTGCGGGCCTCTTCCTGGGCCAGCATGATCACCTTGATGGCCTTCTCGGTAAACCGCTCGAACATGGGCCGGGGCCTGTTGCACGTGTCACCAACCTATCAGGGTTCGGTGGGTGTTGCGGCTTGACGGTGATCTGCCGCAGATCCCTTGCGGCACCTGCACTTTCCTGGCCGTTTCAACTCATCGGAAATCACAGATCTGGGTGATTTCAGCAACAAGAAAGGGTGGTTATCCGCACCGCCGCACTAGCGATCTAATCGCTCAGCTTCCTCCATTGGATCAGGGCATCGTCGCCATTGCGGTAGTAACCGCGACGGCAGCCCGCCTCTTGGAAGCCAGTCCGGCTGTAGAGGCGGATGGCGGCCTGGTTCCCGCTGGCCACCTCCAGGGTGGCGCGCTCCGCCCCCCTGCTGCGGCCCTCGGCCAGCAGGGCCTCCAGCACCCGGCGGCCCAGTCCGCGCTGGCGTTGGCCCGGATCCACCGCCACCAGGGTGATGTGCAGCTCTTCGAGGATCAGCCAGCCGCAGGCCATGGCCACCAGC
>CAIOXF010000379.1 GCA_903862155.1 uncultured cyanobacterium
CGCTGGTTGCCCCGCTATCTGGCGATCTATAACGGCCGCAGGCGTCACATGGCCCTGGCCGGTCGCACCCCCTTTCAGCAACTCGCCCTGCTGGCGGCTACTGAATGACCTGGTGAGAAATCACACCTAAGCCGGGGTCGGTTTCCTGCCCATCGCCGCCCCTTGGCGGGCCGGGCCGGCTCGGTGGACATTGGATACCACTTCGCCGCAACTGAATCCGTGGTGCTTCAAGCCGAACAGGGCCAGATTCAGATCCATACCGAAAACATCTTCCCAATCATCAAGAAGGCTGTGTACAGCGGCCATGAGGTGTTCCTGCGGGAGCTGGTGAGCAACGGCGTGGACGCCATCAGCAAGCGCCGCATGGCCGCCATGGCCGGCGACTGCAGCGAGGGTGCCGAGGGACGGATCAGTATCCGCATCGACCGCGAAAAGAAGACCCTCACCATTTCCGACAACGGCATCGGCATGACCGCTGATGAGGTGAAGCGCTACATCAACCAGGTGGCCTTCTCCAGCGCCGAAGACTTCCTGGAGAAGTACAAGCAGGAGAGCGACGCGATCATCGGCCACTTCGGCCTGGGCTTCTACTCCAGCTTCATGGTGGCCAAGCAGGTGGAGCTGGTGAGCCTCTCCGCCCGCCCCGGCAGCGAGGCCGTGCGCTGGACCTGCGACGGCTCGCCCAGCTTCAACCTGGAGGGCGCCGAGCGCAGCGAGCCCGGGACCGACGTGATCTTGCACCTGATGGAGGAGGAGCTCGAGTACATCGAGCCGGCACGGATCCGCACCCTGATCACCACCTACTGCGACTTCATGCCAGTGGAGGTGCAGCTGGAGGGCGAAACCGTGAATAAGCGGGAGGCGCCCTGGCGCAAGAGCCCCCGCGAGCTCACCGACAACGACTACATCGAGCTCTACCGCTACCTCTATCCCTTCCAGGGCGACCCGCTGCTCTGGGTGCACCTCAATACCGACTATCCCTACAACCTGCAGGGCATCCTCTACTTCCCCAAATTCACCGGCCGCGCCGATTGGGAGAAGGGCGAGATCAAGCTCTACTGCAACCAGGTGTTCGTGAGCGACTCGATCAAGGAGGTGGTGCCCCGCTACCTGCTGCCCCTGCGGGGCGTGATCGATTCCCCCGACATCCCGCTCAACGTGAGCCGCTCGGCCCTACAGACCGACCGCCGCGTGCGCTCGATCGGCAACTTCGTGGCCAAGAAAGTGGGCGACCGGCTCAAGGAGCTCCACCGCGACGATCCCAAGCGCTACGCCGAGATCTGGGAGTCCCTGGCTCCCTTCATCAAGATCGGCGCGATGGAAGACGAGAAGTTCGCCGATCAGGTGGCCGATCTCGTGCTCTTCGGCACCACGGCTTCAGCTCATGAGGGCGAACCGGCTGAGGGGCAGAGCGTCGATCCCATCCCCGGTGAGGGCGGCAAGGCCTACACCACCCTGGCGGGCTACCGCAGCCGGCTCGATGCCGCCAACGACAAGCGCATCCTTTATTGCACCGATGAGGCCGGCCAGGCCGGTGCCCTGGCCCTGTGGAAAAGCCAGGGCGCTGAGGTGCTCCTAGCCGACACCTTCATCGACACCCAATTCATCCCCTGGCTCGAGTACCGCCACGAGGAACTGAAGTTCCAGCGGGTGGATGCCGAGATCGACGACTCACTCCAGGAGAAGGAGAGCGAGCTCAGCGATGCCGACGGCAAGGACGCCAGCGAGAAGCTGCGCGAGCTGTTCAAGACGGCCCTGTCCAACGACAAGGTGACCCTGCAGGTGCAGGCCCTCAAGGGCGAGAACGCCCCCGCCGCCCTGATCCTGCTGCCGGAGCAGATGCGCCGCATCAACGACATGGGCGCCCTGATGGAGCAGCGGCTGCCCGGCCTGCCGGATCACCACGTGCTGCTGATCAACCGCCGCCACCCGCTGGTGGAAGGGCTGCTCAAGCTGTCGGCCGGATCGGTGATCACGGGCGGTGCTAGCACCTCCCCCAGCCAGCAGCTGGCCGAAGACCTCAGCCGCCACCTCTATGAGATGGCCCGCCTGGCCGTGGGCGGCCTCGAGCCAAACCAACTGGCCGGCTTCCAGCAGCGCAGCTGCGATGTGATGGGCCGGCTGATGGAGCGCGGGCTCTGACCCGTTTGATATGTTGGCCCCTTGGGTTTTACCCACGGGGCTTGTTTTCACTTGCCTCACCCAACCTCAGTTATCAAGGAAAAGGTCATGTCCCGGGTCTGCCAACTCACCGGCAAGCGCGCCAACAACGGCATGGCCGTCTCGCACTCCCACGTGCGTACCAAGAAGCTCCAACAGGTGAACCTGCAGGAGCGCCGCCTTTGGTGGGCCGAGGGCAACCGCTTCGTGAAACTGCGCGTGTCAACCCGCGCCCTCAAGACCATCCAGAAGAAGGGCCTGGGTGCCTATGCCAAGGAACTCGGCATCAACCTGGCCAAGATCTGAGCTATCAAGGCAGGCCTGATCGCCTGCTTTCGATGCAACGCCGAGACCTGCTGAAAGGCTTTGCCGCCGCAGCTAGCACCTCGTTGCTTGCACCCATCAGCCTGCTGGGGAAACCCCGGCAGGCTTTTGCTTTGGGAGGCACCTTGCCTGAGCTGGATGCCCCGGCGCCGCCGTTTCGCCTGGAAGGGATCGCTCCTGCCAAGGGGAAGGCTGTTGAGGCCGCCGTGGCCCTTGAGGATTTCTCCGGCCAGTGGCTGGTGCTGTACTTCTATCCCAAGGACTTCACCGGCGGCTGCACGCTTGAGGCCCGCGGCTTCCAGAAGGATCTGGCCAGCTTCCAGGCTGCCAACGCAGCCGTTGTGGGCGTCAGCGCCGACGACCCCGATTCCCATGCCTCCTTTTGCAATGAGGAGGGCCTGGCGTTTCCGCTCCTGAGCGATCCAGGTGGTGACGTGAGCCGCCGCTACGGCTCCTGGATCCCCCCCTTCTCCCAGCGCCACACCTTCCTGATCGATCCCCAGGGCGTGCTGCGCCAGCGCTGGGTGGCCGTGCGGCCCACGGGCCACAGCGCCGAGGTGCTGGCCGAGCTGCAGCGCCAGCAGAACCTCATCGCCTGACCCGGATCCTCAAATCCCGGATCGCTCCACCCTCGTTGCCATGACCCTTGCTGCCCTGAGCACCCAGCCGATCACCGCCAATCTGATCACGGCCAACGTGGTGAACCTGGTGCAGGGCCTGTTGGTGCCCTTCCTGTTCAAGCTGGCCGGGGCGGTGGTGCTCTGGTTGGTGGCCAACACCCTGATCCGGGTGGGGCTGCGCATCCTGCGGCGCACCTTCGTGCGCAGCCGCCTGGATGCCACCTTGATCAGCTACCTGATCAACATCGCCGGCGCCCTGCTGCGGGTGGTGCTGGTGGTGGCGATCCTGGGCTTCTTCGGGGTGCAGACCGCCAGCTTCGCGGCCCTGCTAGCCGGTGCCGGCGTGGCGATCGGTGCGGCCTGGAGCGGCCTGCTGGGCGACTTCGCCGCAGGGGTGTTTCTGCAGCTGTTCCGCCCGTTCAACGTGGGGGATCAGGTGATGGCCGCCGGGGTGCAGGGGGCGGTGGAGGAGATCGGCATGTTCGTGACCACCCTCACCAACGCCGGCAATGTGCGGATCATCGTGCCCAACGGCAAGATCTTCACCGATGTGATCGAGAACTACTCGGCCCATCCCTATCGCCGGGTGGATCTGTTCGCCCAGCTCGACCACAGCGCCGATGTGGCCCGGGCGATTCTGGTACTGCGCGAGGGCCTGCGCCGGGTGCCCAATCAATACCCCGGCCTGGAAGCCACGGTGGATCTGCTCGAAATCAACGACCGCGGTCCGAGGCTGGCCGTGCGGCCCTACGCCAGCACCAACCTCTATGGCGAGGTGGTGTTCGACACCAACCGGATGATCGCGGAGGTGATCCAGCAGAACCACATCCCGGTGCCGCGCAGCCCGTTGGTGGTGGAGCAGCAGGCCGCCTAAAACTCAGGCGATGGGCCAGCCGGCCAGCACGAGCTTGCCGATGCTGGCGTCGCTGGCCAGCAGCCGATGCCCGGCCGCCACATTGGCGGCGGTGATCGGCCCCAGCTGCTGCCGAGCGGTGCTGAACACCTTGCCCTGATCCACCAGCTCGGCCACCCGCGCCAACAGCTGGCCCTGCTGGGCCATATCGGCAGTGCCGTAAAGCGAGCGGGTGAACATCAGCTCCCAGTGCAGCGACAGGCTCTTGCGCTTGAGGGCCAGCACGTTGATCGCCGCCGGCTCGGGGTCGTCGATCAGGGCCAGGGCCCCCTGGGGCGCGAGCACATCCACCAGCTGCTCGAAGTGATCCCCGGTGTGGGTGAGCGAAATCACCCGATCCACAAACGGCAGGCCCAGCGCTTCCAGCTGGGGGCGCAGCGGCTGGCGGTGGTTGATCACGTGATGGGCCCCACATTGGCTGGTCCAGGCCGCACTCTGCGGGCGTGACGCCGTGCCCATCAGGGTGAAGCCGGTGAGCTGGCGGGCCAGCTGCAGCAGCACCGAGCCCACCCCACCGGCGGCACCCACCACCAGCAGACTTTCGCCGGCTCCGGCCTCAGGACCCTGGGGAATCATCAGCCGATCAAACAGCAGCTCCCAAGCCGTGATGGTCGTGAGCGGCAGGGCCGCCGCATCGGCTGGCCCAAGCGAGCGGGGCGCCAGGGCCGCCAGCCGGGCATCCACACAATGCCGTTCGGCATTGCAACCCGGACGGTTCAGGGCGCCGGCGTACCAGACCCGATCGCCCACGCTGAAGCCCTCCACCTCCCGGCCCAGTGCCTCCACTCGGCCCACGGCGTCCCAACCGAGCACGCGCCAACCGCCGGCTTCCGGCAACTCCCGGGCGCGCACCTTGCGGTCCACCGGATTGAGCGCAATCGCCTCCACCAGCACCAACAGGTCGTGGGGGCCCGGCGTGGGATCCGGAAGGGTGATGTCTTCCAGGTAGTGCGGATCCTCAAGCTGGGCCGGTTGCCGATAGCCGATGGCTCGCATCAGGGCTGGGCTGTGGAACTCAGCCCAGCTTCGCCAGCAGCTGGCGATGGGGCTCGGTGGCCTGGCGTAGCTGCTGTAGCTGGGCCAGGGCGGGCGGCTGATCCAGGCAGGCCTGCCATTGGGCCAGCAGATCCGCAGGCGGAGCCTGATCGAGGGGGGCCCAGGGACAGCCCAGGGCCTGGGCCGCCGCCGCCACCTTCGGGTCGTAGCTGAGGGCCGCGGTGGGGGCTCCGCTCACCGCCGCCAGGATCAGGCCGTGCAGGCGCATCGCCAGTACCAGGCCGGCTGTGGAAGCCACGGCCATCGCCTCGCGGGGGCGCTCCGCCAACACCTCCCGACTGCGGGCCTGCAGGGCGGCGCTGAGAACCCCTTCAGCGTTCAAGCGATCCAGCAGGCCCCGGTCCTGGCTGCCATGGAAGGGCAGCCAGAGCAGTTCGCGATCGGGGGCCAGCTGCTCAAGCGCCGCCAACCAGGGCCGCCAGGCTTGCCCCTCCAGGCCAGCCACGGGTCGCCAGCACAGCACGATCGGGCCGCCCCGGCCCCGCCACTGCTGGGGCTCACTGGCCCACACAGGATCGGTGCCGATGCCAGCGCCGGCCTGGTTGGCCTGGGGCCGCCAACCCAGGCGCTGCGCCAGGGCCGCCGATTCCGGATCGCGCCAGCTGCAGGCCGTGGTGAGCGGCAGCAGGCCACGCACCAACCACCGGCTGCGGCGCCGGCGCAAGGGGCCCAGGCCCTGGCCCCAGAGCAGCACTGGTTTGCCCTGGGCCCGCGCGGCGGTGATCAGGGCGCCGTAATAGATGAGGCTCTGAAAGCTGGTGGCGTCCTGAAGCAGGGAACCGCCGCCGAGCACCAGGGCATCGCAGCGGCCCAACGCTTGGAACACGGCGGGCAGGCTGCGCCGATCCACGGTGGCCACACCAAAACGCTCCCGCACCTGCGGCTGGTCGCAGGCTGTCACGGTGGGGGTGCAGCCCGCCGGCAGCTGGCGCAGCAGCACCTCCAGCAGGGCGTCATCGCCCAGGTTGTGCTCGCCGTAGTAGCCCACCAGCAGGGGCCGGGTTCGCGCGGGCACGGAGTGGATGCGGCTGGGGGCCATGGCTAGCACCTCAGCGCCAGGGCAGGGCCGATGGCGTTTCGGGGGATGGGGGTGAGGCCCAGCGCGGTGGAGCCTGCAGCGACGCCAGCGTGGCCGACACCGCCACCAGGGCGATGAGCCAGCCCCACCAGGAGACGCCCAAAACCGGCAGGTGGAGCCGGCGCGGCTTGCCGGAGCGGGCAGCGCACTTCGATGCCTTCACCCCAAGGGGCCTGCCGCAACGGCCGCACACCAACCGGCCAGCCAGGCTGCGGTCGGCCTTCACCGACCAACTGCCGCAGTGGGGACAGGCCATCGCTTCTGGTGCTTCAGAGCCGGGAGGCAAGCAGGCCCCCGGCGAAACCGGAAGCATGGCCGATCCAGCTCACCCCCGGAGGGCTGAGAAACGGCACCAGGGCCGGCAACATGCCGCCATAGGTGGTGATTGCCAGCACCGAGAGGGCGATGGGCAGGGGCTTGCGCTCCACCAGGCCGATCACCAGCAGGTAGCCGAGCAGGCCATAGATCACGCCGGAGAGGCCATGGCTGGCGCCAGGCCACACCAGCCACACCGGCACCGACGCCAGGAACACCCCGCTCCACACCAGGAAGTAAGGCCGCAAGCCCCGCAGCAGCACCAGCCAGGACAACGGCACGAACCAGATCGAGTTGCTGATCAGATGGCCGAAACCGGAATGGCTGAAGGGGGCCGTGAAGATGCCCCAGAACGGTCCGCCCTGGGCGAGGGGCAGGTTCCACTGGCCGCCAAAGAACAGCTGATCCACCAGCTCCTGGGCCCAGGGCACGGCCAGAATCAACAGTGGGAGCCAGAACCGTTGGCGCAGGGGCATCTCGGGCGAATCACCCCGTGTTGAAAGCCAGATTGGCGGGCCTGTCACGTCAGCGGCATGGGGGGCTTCCCCTACAGACAAACCAGGCCAGCCGATCGATTCATCAATCAGAGGCCATGACCACGGCGGTGACGGTCTGAGCCCTGCAACCGGCCCAAGGTCGCCCGACACGGGGCGACCTTCTTCATGGCGATTGGATAGCGAAGACTCGC